>JAKAKP010000048.1 GCA_021813445.1 Deltaproteobacteria bacterium | reverse complement strand
ATTGCCGCCTGGGAGAATGACCGGAACAACCGACAATCAAAAATAAATTGGCGTTTCTCTACCGCCGATGCCAGGATAAAGCTTAAGCACCTTTATCCGAAACTATAATTGTTACATGGTACTAGACCGCAACCATGACGGTTTTATTACTCTGGAAGAATATCTTTCCCATTATCGCACCCGGCCTGCTAAAAGATAGAATTTCCCTCTCCCCCCAACGGACTTATCATTACCCACAAGTCTTTAAGTTGGCGGAGGAGCCTTTCCTGATCGTGCCCAGATTCTGCTGAGGCAAAATCCTCATGAATCACAGAGTCTTACTGTTGGGGCGCCTCAAAATCCCCCCAGCCCCCTTTTTCAAAGGGGGAGTAAGAAAGTGCCTGATTTAAGGTATTCTTTGGTGGTGCGGGCTTTCCAGCCTGCGCAGTCTTTCGGCGCAGCCTGGAAAGGCTGCGCCAACGGTAAAAAAACTTGTGGGTAAGGATAAGCCTCGAAGGGGAGAGGGGTTTTTTTTCCAATAGCGGCTTTGGGCTGCACCGGCTCTGGATATTTATGCCGTGGTTACTTTTTTCATGAACTCGGATTCGACGCTTATGCAAAATCTCTGCCGGACACTACTGGGATTTTGGTTTACACGATTAACGCCACTGCCGCCAAAAAGTTACTTCAGTTCAATGGGCTCCTTACTAATGGGTAATGCTCAGCCCCAATGGGTGGAGGGGGGAAAGAACTTAAGAATTCCCTAAGGTGAGAAGCGTTAATTGACTTAGATGGGGTTTGGATTAGGCGACCACCGCCCGGGCAAAGTAGGCGTGTTCGCAGGCATGATAGCCGTCGGGCCGCGCCGCGAAAAAGCGCTCCTGGATGGCGGCCGGGTCCAGATTCTCCTGGAGGCTGAGGCCCTCCGAGGCCAGGTCGGCGGCCAGGGTCTCGGGGTCAAAGCCGGTGATCATGGGCTCCCCCACCCTGACGACGATCTCCATCATAATCTGCACCCGGCGCGACACCCGGACCGGATCATACGCGGCCGCGTCCAGGTAATCGAAGGTGAGCGAACTGCCCGGGGGCGCCGCCTCGCTGATGGCCCGCCAGGTGCTCAATATTGCCTCCCAGGGCAGATAATAGGTCACCCCCAGCCAGCTGAAAAAGGCGGGAGCCTGGGGGTCGTAAGCGGAACGCCCCAGAGCTTTGGTCAGATTATCCAGGCTGAAATCCAACGGCAGGAAGTGGAGGCCCTCCGGCTCCTCCAGGCCCACTTCCCGGAGGCGCTGCCGCTTATGGGCCTGGGTGGCCGGATGGTCGATCTCGAAGACCTCCAAGTGCGCCAGCAAATCCGGACGCCGCCAGGCAAAGGTGTCCATGCCCGCGCCCAGGATCACGTATTGCCTCACTCCTTGCTGGACGGCCCGCTCCAAAAGCTCCTCGGAGAAACGCGCTCGGCCCAGGACGATGGCGGGTGCGCCTGCGTTCTGCATCCAATAGGCCAGGGCCGCGGCCCGGTCCGGGTACGCCGCGGCCTGCTCCGGGTGAAAGACCTGCAAGGCCCGGAGATGCCGCGCTTCGCTTTCCCGGTATTCCTCCGGGGTCAGCAGCCGCCGGGCCAGCAAATCCTCAAAGACCGGGGGCCGGCCATGGGCCGCATGATAAGCCCGCATAAACGCGGTCCCCATGGCCGTCTTGCTATATTCGCCGTTTTGCATGGTTTACCTTGGCCCGTGTAGGGTGGGCACGGCCCACCTGTAAATGAAGGTGAGTCATACCTATTATTATTTTAGCATTGTCGCCCGGAAAAGTCTTGAGACATTGTTCCCTCGGTCATAAGACTGAACCAAGTAACGCCCTTACCGCCAAGCTCAGCCTGGCGGCTATTGGCGCTCCCAAGTGCAACTTGGGAACGAGTTCGGGTAGAATCCCGCCGTTTGTCATTCTGAGGGAGCGAAACGACCGAAGAATCTCGTGGGTGCCCTTAAAAAGACGAGATTCTTCACTCCGCTGGCGCTCCGTTCAGAATGACAGATGAAACGAATTCGCTGCCCGGGGTCTTCCAGACTTTGAACCTTGAACTTTGAACCTTGAACCGGAAACTTTGAACCGGGAACCTGGAGCTTTAATTGACTAAAAGATTCGGGGGCAGCTTGTTGAATTGGCTGCGGTAGCGGAGTTGGCTGGCCGCGAAGAGGATGGAAAAGATGTTGTGGTCGTCGCTCACCGGGGTCTCTTTGAGCAAGGCCCGGTTCACCAGGCGGGCGGCCTTGAGCGTCTCGTAATCCTTTTTCGGCATGGGCTCCTGATCCGCCATCTCTAAGGCCACCTCCGGAGACAGCGGAGCGCTGGAGGCCACCAGGCAGGCGCTGCTCACCAGGCCCTGGGAGGGCGGCGAGCGCAGTTCCAGGACGGCGGGGAAGACCGCGGCCACCGTGGCCAGGATGGTATCGTCGGCCTTTTCATTGGCCGGATCGAAATAGGTGTTGATGATCACCACGCCGCCGGGCTGCAGACAGTTTTGCAATTCCCGGAAATACTCCACCGTCAGCAGGTAATCCGGGGTGCAGTCGCCGTTGAAGAGGTCGGTGATCACCAAGTCGTACGCGGGGAACTGGCGGCGGCGGACAAAGGTGCGGGCGTCTTCCACGTGCACTTCCATGCCCCTGGGGTCGAAGTCGAAATACTTGGTGGCCGCGGCCAGGGAGTTGGGGTTGATCTCCACGGCCGTGACCTTGCCCCCCCGGCGCTGCAGGTAGCGGGGGAGCATGCCCGCGGCCACGCCCAGCACCAGGGAGTTCTGGGCGTTGGGGGCATAGGCGTCGATCAGGCGCATCATGAACTCGGTGTGGTCCAGGATGGTGCCGTCGGCAGTCACCATATTCTGAATGATGCCGTCCTGGAGATAGGCCCGGCCGGGTTCCCGCCCCTGCCCTTCCGGATACGCCTCCAGCACCTTGATATTGCCGAAAACCGAGGTGTATTCCGCCAGGACCTCAAAATTCTTGCCGATGTCGCTCAAACCCGCCAGCATTTTAAAATAGGCGCGCTGGGCCGCGAGCAGAGAGCCACCCAGCAGGATGACGACCGCGCAGCCGCAGAGCAGGCGCTTCCTCCGGCCCCCGGAAAGATCCCGGGTGAGCAGGGAGACGGCGGCCACCGCCAATCCCAGCCCCAGGCTCATCCACAGCAAGGCCCGGAAGTTGGTGAGGTGGGGGATGATCACAAACGCGGTCAAGACCACCCCGGCCACCGAACCCACGGTGCTGATGAAAAAGACCCGGCCCGCGCCCGCGTCGCCCTCGGGGTTGGCGTCCCGGTCCAGGGCGATGAGCAAGGGGGTTCATGGCCGATAAGACCACCAGGGGCAGAGCCAGGAGGATGATGCCCCCCAGAAAACTGGCAATGATCAGATTGATGGTGGCCAGAATGGGGAAGACCACGGGATAGACCGCGGTGGCGATGACGATGGACAGCGCGGCCCACAACGGCGCAGCCAGAAGCGACAACTGCAATTGCTCTTTCTGCCGACCGCGGCAGAACATCCCGCCCCACTGATAGCCCAGAGCCAAAAATATCAGGGTGATGGAGAGGATGCCGGCCCAGATATAGAGGCTGACCCCGAAATAGGGGGTCATGATCCTGGAGGCCAGGACTTCCAGGGAGAGGGTGACCGCGCCGGTGATGAAGATCAGCGCTTCATATTGCTTGAGCCGGACTGGGGTTCCTTTTTCCGGAGCCCCCTTTTCCGGGGCCTTGCTTTCCGGGGCAATTTTCTTTTTCTTGGCCATTTTCCGCAGGTGCAGCCACGGGATTTTTTCCAAGCATAGCAGATGGAAGCCGGCCGAAGCAAGGAGATTGATGAGAGGCTGGCGCGGCTGGATCAGACAGATATCGCGCCTATTTCTTTGAGCGAACCCCGTCTCCCCCTTGTTTTCCCGGCAATGATGATTAAATTTTGAGTGCCGAGAGATTCGGTCTGAGCACCTGGATGGTTAGGGGTAGGCGGCTATAGGCCGGGCCCCGAAGGGTAGGGTCGCCCGCCGGACCTGAATTCTTGGCGGCCTGCTTCGGCCCTGAGCAACAGCCGGCCCGGCCCAAATTTCCCCCAGAGGCCGGCTGGGCGCTGATTGCCGGCAGCGGCAATAGATGCCAGCTTCGCAGCCGAAGTAGCGGGCGGTAACCACGGAACCAGAAGCGTAAGTCGAGTACGGCGCTACTTTCCCCCAGGCAGTGGAAAGGGGTTTCGTGGGGTGGGGAAGGTCGGGCAGTCCGGCAGGCTGGCCTGAAGGTTTAGTAAATTTAGGACATTGCCTGTCCGGACGCCCGGCTTTCCTTTGACATATTCCCCTGGCTTTTCCCCTGCTCCGCGTTACCCCCGGCAAGAGGGCATTTCTGGCAAATCCTGCCTTTCACCCTTACAGTCTCTTTCTCCTAGACCAAACCTTAGGTTTTGATTGTAAAGTTGTATCTTCAGTGTTGTTACTTCTCTACTGAAGATGTAGGCTATCTGCAGTAATACCGCCTTAAGATTGTACCCACCTTGCCTCTGAGCTATATCCCTTTAAATTCCTTTTGTTTTTACAAAATATTTATCAGAAAGAAAATACCTGCCGATATATCATGAGTCTAGATTTAATAAGGGGAAATCCGGACTGAAGATAATGCAGGCATCTAGCCGAAACCGGTTTGCATGGCGTTGGATTTTCCGGGTTGGAGGATAAATTCTTCCTCCGGTTTAATTAATTAACCGAATTCCCTTATAAAGAAGATAGAGGAGAGCCTATTTATGCGGTTGAGTCTACAGAATCGGTTCCTGTTACCCACCATTGCCTTGATCATTTTGGGCACAGGTATTTTGACTTTCATATCTTACGATAAATCCAGGCACGCAATAGAGCAGGCGGCCCAAGAAGAGATGGGCATGGTCCTAGACGCCACCAAAAACAATATCGACGCTACCATGAATATCTTTAAGGTGCTGATCTCGGGATGGACCGATGAAATGCTGTTTCAGACAGCCGCGCAAGCATCACCGGACGATCAGGCGGCGAAATCGGCGATACTGCAACTGGCTGAACTGGTAAAAAAATATCCTTATTTTGAGAGACTAAACATCACTAATAAAAGTGGTATTGTTGTTGCGTCTACAGCAGCCAATCTTATTAAGGCTAATTTAACAGAGCGCGCATATTTTAAAGAAGCCATGCAAGGGAAGATAAATATATCCAAAGTAATAATTAGTAAAGCCACAAATAAGCCGGTGACCATGGTTTCCGCCCCTCTCAAGGATGGAGGTAAGATTGTGGGGGTCCTATCGGGGGCGATAAATTTGGGAAATTTTGAAAAAGCTTATCTGGACCCGATAAAAATCGGTAAAACCGGGTATATCTACATGGTGGCCGATAATGGGATATTGTTGGCCCATCCGGATAAGTCTTTAGTCTTCAAGATGAATCTTAAGGACGTTGATTATGGCCAGAAAATATTGAAAGAGAAATCAGGAGCGATTAATTATGTTTTTCAAGGCGATCCAAAGATCGCCAGGTTTGTGCAGCTTAAACAACTTAAATGCATACTGGTAATCAATGCCGCGGTCGATGAACTGCTGGGCCCGGCGCAGAATATCAAATGGATCAATCTGGCCTTGTCCGCGACCATGGTGCTGATAGCCGGCCTGGTGATCTTTCTCCTGTCCCGGTCCACCACCAAGCCCATAGGCCGGGCAGTGGACAGTCTCCTGGAGTGTGCGGAACAGGTGGGCGCGGCCTCCAGCCAGGTGGCCGCAGCCAGTCAGCAACTGGCCTCCGGTTCTTCGGAGCAGGCCGCGTCTCTGGATGTGACCTCCTCATCTCTGGAGGAATTGGCCTCCATGTCCCGGGCCAATGCCGAAAATGCTAATCATGCCAACGTCTTAATGACCGAGACCCGGGAGATTGTGGATGAGGCCAATAAGTCCATGGCCGATCTGACGGAATCCATGAAAGACATTACCCAGGCCAGCGGCGAAACCGCCAAGATCATCAAAACCATCGATGAGATAGCCTTTCAAACCAATTTATTGGCCTTGAACGCGGCGGTGGAGGCGGCCCGGGCCGGGGACGCGGGAGCCGGGTTCGCGGTGGTGGCCGATGAGGTCAGGAACCTGGCCATGCGGGCCGCGGAGGCCGCCAGAAACACCGCGGAGTTGATCGAGGGCACCGTCACCAAGGTCCAAGGCGGGTCGGTCCTGGTGGATAAAACCTTCCATGCCTTCTCCCAGGTAGCCGCCAGTACCGGCAAGGCCCGGGATTTAGTGGCCGAAATCGCCGAAGCCTCCCGGGAACAGGCCCTGGGCGTGGACCAGATCAATAAGGCGGTCACCGAAATGGACCACGTGGTGCAACTCAATGCCGCCAATTCCGAGGAGAGCGCAGGTGCCTCCAAAGAACTGAATTCCCTGGCCGAAATGATGAAAAATTTGGTGGGCGATCTGGTCTCGGTGGTGGGCGGTGTGGGTGATAAAAATGGTTATCTTCAAGTCCACCGGGATAGCGACCAGCCGGAGCGGCTGCTTTTAACAGGTAAATAAAATTATTTTCACAACCCTCTCTATCCCTTGTTTTTCCGCCAAACGTGCTTATTATGATGATCGCCAAGACGTTCAGTGCGGAGACATGGAAGGAAAAGAAAGGCGGCCTGCGGGCTGCAACCTTCAGAGGGCATGGGGTCGCCCGCTGTACTGGATATCAAGGTGACCTGCTTCGGACCCGAGCAACGGCCGGCCAGCCCCGAATTCACCCCAAAGGCCGGCGGGAGCGCTGATTGCCGGCAGCGGCGATAGATGCTCGCTCCGTCGCGGAAGCAGAGGCAGTAGCCACGGAATCCAGGGGACTTTAAGTCCACCGGTTTTCCCCCCGGAAGCAGGGAGAAAGGGTTTCGTGGACTGGGGAAGCCCGGGAGCCCGGAAAGCTCACCTCTGGGAATAAGAGGAAGAGCTCGAGGCCCTGGCTTCCCCTTCTCATTTTTGCCCCGCCTTCTTCCTAATTCCCCAAAGTCATTCTTGGTGAGGTAGGCGTCTCGCCTGTCCCAGGCCCTCCCCTTTTCTTAATTGACCGCGGAACCGGAGGATTTGCCCCCGCCTCGGGTTCGTGGTAATAATAAGTCAACTATATCTAACTTTTCCGAGGCGCCTGATGCAACGCCGGGATTTTTTGCGCCATCTGGGATTAGGTCTGGCCGCGGGTTGGGTCGCGGGGCCGTGGCGGCCTTCTTTAGCACCGGCAGGGCTGCCGGGGCCGCGCCTGGCTCTGCTGGCCGACGCGCATCTGCAGGACGGCGAGGCCCGCCGCGCCCCGGCTCAGGCCCTGGCCCGGGCGGTGGCGGAAATCAATGGCTTAAGCCCGGCTCCGGACCTGATCCTTTTTGCCGGAGACCTGGCCCATGACGGCAATACCAAAGCCCTGGCCCTGGGGCGGGAAATCCTGGCGGATTTGCCCGGCCCCCTGGCAGCAGTCATGGGTGAAGGGGACCACCAGGGCGGAGACGGGGCCGCCTGGAAAGCTCTCCTGGGGGAGCCGCGCTTCTCCCGGTCTTATCCGGGTTTTCATCTCCTGGGGTTGCAGACTTCTCCCGCCTCCTCGCCCCAGGGGCCGGTCTTTGAAGTGGGCCAGGAGCAACGCGGCTGGCTGGCCGGGGAACTGGCCCGCATCGACGGCGCTAAACCCCTGGTGGTGCTCTCCCACGCGCCGCTGCCGGAAATTTATCGTCCCTGGGGGCAGTGGACCAGGGACGGGGCCCTGGTCCTGAACCTGCTGTCCCGTTTTCCCCGGGTTTACTGCTTCCACGGCCATGTGCATAGAGCCGCGGTCAGCTCTCAGCTTTCAGCTTTCAGCCAGGATTTGACGGGGTTTGATGATTTATCCCCTTCGGAAAACGGAAAACGGAAAACGGAAAACCATCCTCTCCCCGCCACGGCCTGGCCCCTGCCCTCCCCGCTGCAAGGCACCCCCGCCTTCCCCTGCCCCGGCCTTGGTCCTGGGGGCTGCGGCTGGGGTTGGGCAACTTTGGGAGCCAATGATCTTCGCTACCAACCCCGAGTTTTTCAGGTCTAAAAAAACCACACCGCCACCGGGAAAACTCTCTTTCTGCGTCTTCATGCCGCACTGACCCGATGCGTCTTCAGAAGCCTACCGCCGCCGCGAGACCTCCTGAGATTTTCCCTGCCTACAGAAATTTTCTGACACTAAAAACCAAAATCCTCTAATTTTCCATCCTTGTGACTTCGCGGTAATAAGGAATCAAGGGCTGGAAACTGCGGTCAGGCCCAGCCGCAATCCCTCGGCAATTTTTCTGCAGGTAACGCGCGTATCCGCCCGGGGTGGACGCGGACGCGGCTGCCCTCTACATTGCCTGAAATTTGATTGCGGCCTTCGACCTCGGCGCAAGTACCTTTTCTGTCATTCTGGAGGGAGCGCAGCGCAGTGGAGAATCCCGCTGGCACGGTGTCCATGAGTGCACCCCAGCCGCGGTTTTGCACTTTGCCATTTTTAAAAAAAATCAAATTTCTTAAAAACTAACGATTGGAGTTGATGTTATGCGCCTAAGTCTTCAGAATCGTTTCCTCTTGCCTGCCATCGCCCTGATAGCTCTGGGAACCAGTATTTTGACCTTCACCTCCTATTATAAGTCACGGCAAGCCATGGAACAGGCCGCCAAGGAACAGATGGCTCTGGTGTTAGGCGCCACCAAGAATAACATCAATGCCACCTTGGATATTTTTAAGGTGCTGGTCGCAGGCTGGACTGATGAACCGCTGTTCCAGACCGCGGCCCAGTCGCCCCCCGACTCCCAGGGGGCAGCATCCGCGTCGATGCAATTGGCGGAACTGTTAAAAAAATATCCCTTTTTCGCGAGCATCAACCTCTTGAATAAGGCTGGATTAGTGGTGGCCTCCAGCGATTCCAAATCTGCCGGGAAGCTGAATCTAGGGGACCGCCCGTATTTTAAGGAAGCCATGCAAGGCCAATTGAATATCTCGCCGGCGGAGATCAATAAAGCCACCCAAAAGCCGGTGGCCGTGGTCTCGACCCCCATCAGGGAAGGGGAAAAAGTGGTGGGGGTCCTAGCCGGGGTGATTGACTTGGAGAAGTTCGATAAGGCCCATCTGGACCCGGTAAAAATTGGGAAGACCGGGTATATTTATATGGTTGCCGCGGATGGCCTGCTGTTGGCCCATCCGGACAAGTCCTTGGTCAATAAAATGAGATTCGATAAAACTGATTTCGGCCGGAAAATGCTGGCCGCCAAGGAAGGCACCATTAATTATACTTTTCAAGGCGATCAGAAAATCGCCATATTTTCGCCGCTTAAGAAGCTCAATAGTATCCTGGTCATCAATGCCGCAGTGGCTGAATTATTAGCCCCGATCCATGGGATTAGATGGATCAATCTGCTGTTGTCCGCGTCCATGGTGATTACCGTGGGCTTAGTGATTTTCCTTCTGTCCCGGTCCATCAGCAAACCCATCGGTGCCGCGGTCAACAGTCTCCTGGAATGCGCCGATCAGGTAGGCGCAGCCTCCTCCCAGGTGGCCGAATCGAGTCAGCAACTGGCCGCAGGCTCTTCCCAGCAGGCCAGTTCCCTGGAGGAGACTTCCGCGGCCCTGGAGGAATTGGCCTCCATGTCCCGGGCCAATTCCGAAAATGCCAGGCAAGCCAACGTGTTGATGACCGAGACCGGCCAGATTTTGGACCAGGCCAATGCCTCCATGGTGGATCTGACGGCCTCCATGGGAGAGATTTCCCGGGCCAGCGGCGAAACCGCCAAGATCATCAAGACCATTGACGAAATTGCCTTCCAAACCAACCTCTTAGCCCTTAATGCCGCGGTGGAGGCGGCCCGGGCCGGCGAAGCAGGGGCCGGATTCGCGGTGGTGGCCGATGAAGTCAGGAACCTGGCCATGCGGGCCGCGGAGGCCGCCAGAAATACCACCGATCTCATTGAGGACACGTCAGCCAAGGTGCAGGCGGGATCAGGATTGGTGCACCGGACCTCCCTGGCCTTTTCCCAGGTGGCCACCAGTGCGGGCAAGGCCAAAGATTTGGTGGCCGAAATCGCCGCGGCTTCCTTCGAACAATCTCAAGGAATAGACCAGATAAATAAGTCGGTAACCGAAATAGACCTGGTGATCCAACGTAATGCCGCCAATTCCGAGGAGAGCGCCGGGGCGTCAGAAGAACTGAATTCCCAAGCCAAACGCATGAAAGAGCTGGTGGGCGTGCTGGTCTCCGTGGTCGGCGGTCTTGATCAAGCTTATGGCGATCTCCATGGCGCAGGCTATGCCGCCCTCCCCGCACCCCTGCCTGCATCAGAAAATTATCCGGAAATGTGAAGGAGGGAGCGCCAGGCGGGGTTAAACCCGCCCCGTCGTCCTGCCGCAACTATTCTGGAGAGCCTTCTATTTTGCCGCTCCGCTCAGCTCCAGCCCCTCTTCCTCCCGGCCTGTCCCCCGGCGCCTCTCCAGGTCCTCCACCTTCTCCTCCAGCCGGGCGATGAGGGGGGGCAGGGTCTTCTCGTCCACCGCGGAGACTGCCACCCCCTGGTGGATCCGGCATTGCAGCCGGGCGAGCTGGGGGCGCACCAGGTCTTTTTTATTAAAGACCTTGAGAACCGGCTTGTCTTGCAGCTCCAAGGAGGCCAGGATGTCCTCCACCGCGGCCATCTGTTCCTCAAACCGGGGATTGCTCAAATCAATGACGTGGATCAGGAGGTCCGCATCTTCCAGTTCCTCCAGGGTGGCCTTAAAGGCCTCCACCAGATTTTTGGGGAGGTCCCGGATGAAGCCCACGGTGTCGGTGATGATCACCTCCCGTTCCCGGGGGAAGCGGAGGCGGCGGCTGGTGGGGTCCAGGGTGGCGAAGAGCTTGTCTTCGGCCAGGACCGCGGCGTGGGTCAGGGCGTTGAACAGGGTGGATTTGCCGGCATTGGTGTAGCCGATGATGGACAGGATCGGCAGGCGGTTGCGCCGCCGGGGCTGGCGCCGCTCCTTTCTTTCGCTGCGCACCTGGGCCAGTTCCAGGTTGAGCCGGTGCAGACGGTCCCGCAGGCGGCGGCGGTCGATTTCCAGCTTGGATTCCCCGGGCCCCCGGCCGCCGATGCCGCCCATGAGGCGGGACAGGGCGTCGCCCTTGCCCACCAGCCGGGGCAGCAGGTACTTCACCTGGGCCATCTCCACCTGGAGCTTGCCTTCACGGCTCCGGGCCCGCTGGGCAAAGATATCCAGGATCAACTGGGTGCGGTCTAAGACCTTAAGTTCGGTGAAGTCGGTGATGGAGCGCACCTGGGAAGGGCTCAGCTCCGCATCGAAGATCAGCAGGTCTGCGTCCAATTGCAGGGCCTGGATGACCAGCTCCGAGAGCCTGCCTTTGCCCATGAGAAAGCGGGGGTCCAGGCGGGGCCGGTGCTGGATGATGGTGGCGGCCACCTCCAGACCTGCGGCCCGGGCCAACTCCGCCAGCTCCGCCATGGAATCCTCGGCCAGGGCCCGGCTTCTACCAGTCACACCGATGAGAATGGCCCTCTCCCGGCCTCTGCCGCCGCGGTCCCGGCCCACCCGGGCCAGTTCCCCCTCCAGGGAGGCCACCAGCCCGGCGAAATCCAGGCGCAGCCGGCCCACCTGATCCGCTTCCAGGATGGCCCAGTTGCGGCCGTCTTGGGTCTGAGGCAACAGGTGTGCGGCCTGAATGGAACCCGGCGCGCCGTCCGCGGTCACCAGCAGCGCAGCCACCGCGTCCAGCCTCAGGAGGGCCAGGTCCATCAGGTCGTCCTGGCTCAACGCCGGGGTGTCCAGATGGGTGTGGATGAGCCGCAGGCCCTTGAGGCGACCGCGGACGCCCCTCTCCCGTTTCAAAGGCGGCAGCAGCAGGCCCTTGGCGTCGCCGACGATGACCTGGGCCACTGCGCCGGCCCGGTCCAGCAGCACCCCCACCTGACGGTGCAAATCAAAGGAGATCAGGGCCAATTGCCGGGCCAATTCGGGAGAAAGCAAATCTTGAGGGAGCGTCTTGCGGCGGTAGAGCCGCTCCAACTGCCGGTACTGCTGGGGCTTTAAGCCGGAGAGATTACCCAGGGGACGATGGATCTTAATTTACCTCGTATGCGGTCTATGAATGAAAGATTAGACTTTTTTTATAATTTTAACATATCCAAAAAATCTTTAAAGCTTTGAGGTAGGTGAATATATGGCAGAAACTTTCTATCTTTGGTATGTGCATCAGGCCGAGGGCTTTCCTTTCGCACACCTTTAATGGTCAGTGCTGGCTTGGGGCGTTCAATTTTTAGGAAATTGCGATGACTCTGCTGTCGATGAGCTGATCGAATGAACTCGAGTCCTGCCTTTCCCATGTTTTTTCCTACTAAGAAATGGAATAATTTGTGGCTCTAACACGGAGTCAGGGGAAGGATTGACTCTTATTCCTTAACTATAGCCACGTATCTTTGGGACCTTGATACCTGTCGACCCAAACTGTGCCAACCTGAAGCAGCTAGCTGGTCATGACTAGAAGGCATTTCAAAACCTCTTTTTTTGTCATCCTGAACGCAGTGAAGGATCTCAACGCTTCGCAAATACGAGATTCTTCGCTGCGCTCAGAATGACAATTCGGGGTTATTTGAGGTTTTGAAATGACTTCTAGTCTAACAGGAGCAAGTTGATGGCCGGAGTATTTTTGGAAGAGAACAAGCTCCCGACCCGGATTAAGTGCCAGTCGGAGTACCCTCTAGCCTTGACCCACAGTTCCAGGCGCGCAGGGACAGCCACCACCTGGATGACGGTGTCGCCGTGATCAGGGAAACAGGGGCCCGGATCGGGATCAGCCGCGGTGGTGCGGTCAAAAATGTACATCACCCTTGAGGGATCGATCGCCCCTTTGAATTGCTTCCCCCGGGCCAGTAAGTTGGCGCGTCTCTCCTTGGTATACAAGCCCAGGAACCCGTTCAGAATTATCGGCAGACCGATCCAGGAGGGATCCACGAAATGGTTGGTGGCCACCAGGAGTCCATCAGGTCCCGGACCCGGGCGTTCCGGGTCAATTATCCGGCGCTTCCTGGCGTAAGTGGCCCACTCATACACATAAGCCCGGGTGGCATCGGCCACATTGATGATCGCGGCAATTTCTGGGAGTGTTTCATTAATAGCCAAATCGATCTGGTCCAGGGAAGTGTAATTGAGGAGATAGGAAAACAAGTGGTAGGGTCCGGGAGTGCGATCGACGATGAACGGGTCCGACAACGAGCCGCTTTGGTAATCAATAAAAATCCCCGCTTTATTCATGCCTGTCTGGCAGGCAACGAACCCCGCATAATTAACCTCGGCCAATGAATTGGCATAGCCCACCGGGTTATAAACCACCACGGTCAGGTACTTGGCATAATCAGGGAAAGGGCCCGGAAGGGTGTCCCAACTCCTGCCGATGACCATGGGGCCCCCTCCGGTATATTCGGACCAGGCCAAGAGGGTGGAACAAGCGGTGGAGGAAAGATCAATGGCCACGAAGAGTTGGTACATCAAGGAAGCCATAATCTTCTGCCGGTCCATACTCAAGCCCGAAGTTTCGGCCAGGCCGCCAATCAAATCCTGGGCATATTGCGGTTGTTTGTCATAATAGGATTGCGCAGTTTGCAGGATGCTACCATAGGTCATGCCCTTTTGCGTGATGAGGTAGCCATTGACGGCAACCTCGTAAAACTCCTGCATCAGGCTGCCCAGGAGAGCGCCATATTGCCGACCCATCTGCCGGAAGGACCCGCGCAAACGGATGACAGACATTGCTCCCTCTCCGGCGGCGGCGGTCGTGGTATAGAGAGTGGCCCCCTCGAAGTTCGCCACCGGCACCAGGTTAGAGTCAGCCGCGCTTGTTGAAGTAGTTAATCCCAGAAGCAGGCATAGGGTGCAAACAATCGCCAAGGGGTAAAAAAAGATGAATTTCAGCCTTAATTGAGATTGGAGAACCTGAAAAGGCATATAATTCCCCATGGTTAGCCGAGATTATGGGGAGACTTTTGGGACACCGCAGTCCAGGGTGATTGGGGGAGTTTCTCGCACCGAGGTTAGACCCGGCAGGGGTTCCTCATATTAGCCGAATTTTCGTTTGTGAGGCAGGATAGCACAAATTTCCGGAGACTGTCAACCAACCCCTAGAATATAGTACCTTTTTAAGAAATTCTGGGATACCTGCCCAGCTGATTTTGACCCTGAGCTGACTCCGCCATATCAATCTTAATCCTCTTGGAATCAAGATGTCCCGCTCCTCACCACCTTGCCTCCCCCTGGGAAAATGTCTATAATTTATAAAAAGGGCGGGCCGATCAGGTTTGGCCCTTATTGATTTTCTTCTATGGGCGCTCTCAGGTGTGTGCGCCCCAAGCGGGCGGACACATCTGGGTCCGCCCCTACAATTTCATGTGTTTATCAAGGGACATGGGATTAATTTTTTTCCCCAAAGTATGTCATAAGAATTATGGAAAAAGTACCTGATCAAAAGGAACTGGAAAAAGAACTGAGCGACTACCTGTCCAACAAATATGGCAGCCGCATCCGGGTGCTGTCCCATCAGTTGGAGGTAGAGCCGGATAATACCGCGGCCGGCCGGGCCAAAACCCTGAAGACCAGCCGCATCCGCTTCGACCTCAAGCCCGAAGAGCTGGAAGCCTACCTGAACGAATACGTCATCAAGCAGGAAACCGCGAAGAGCGTTCTGGCCACCAAGGTCTGCACCCACTTCAACCGCATCCGCTATTTCCTGGAGCAAGGCCGGGAACCCGAGCCCGGGGTGGGGGCCATTAAGAATAACATCATCCTCATCGGCCCCACGGGCGTGGGCAAAACCTATCTGGTCAAACTCATCGCCAAGAAGATCGGCGTGCCCTTCGTCAAGGGGGATGCCACCAAGTTCAGCGAAACCGGTTACGTGGGCGGAGACGTGGAAGACCTGGTGCGGGATCTGGTCTATGCCGCGGACGATGACCTGGAGTTGGCCCAATACGGCATCATCTACCTGGATGAAGTGGACAAGATCGCGTCCAGCAATACCCTGTGGGGCGGACCGGATGTCTCCCGCACCGGGGTGCAGCGGGCCCTGCTGAAACCCATGGAAGAGACGGAAGTGGACCTGAAGGTGGCCCACGACCCGGTCTCCCAGATCCAGGCCATCGAGCAATACCGCCGCACCGGCAAGCGGGAAAAGAAGACCCTCAACACCCGCCACATCCTCTTTATCGTCAGCGGCGCGTTCCATGGCCTGGAAAAGGTGGTGAAGGAGCGCCTCAGCAAGCAAGGCATTGGTTTTCAGGCCGCCATGAATACCCGGGAGCAGGAACGGGATTTCCTGAAGCAGGTGACCGCGGAAGATCTGATCAAATACGGCTTTGAATCGGAATTCGTAGGCCGCCTGCCGGTCATCGCGGTGTTGGACGAACTCACGGCCAGCGATCTCTATGAAATCCTGCGGAACCCCAACAATCCCATCATTACCAGCAAAAAGCGGGATTTTAAGGCTTACGGCATTGACATCAAGTTTGAGCACGAAGCCTTAAAACTCCTGGCGGAACAAGCCGCGCTGGAAAAAACCGGTGCCCGGGGCTTGGTCAGCGTCATCGAACGCACCCTGATCCGGTTTGAGAAGCGTCTGCCCTCCACGGCCATCAAGGAATTGGTGGTCACTCCGGAAATTGTGGCCCGGCCGGCGGCAGAGCTAGAAGAAATGCTGGCTGACCCTGAGGCGCCGGCCAGGCGGGAGCGCTTCCTCCAGGCCAGCCAAAGGGAACGGGAACTCCTGAAAGAATCCATCTGGCGCCGGGAGCAGGAACTGTTGCAGCGCTACCGATTACCCCTGACCGCGGCCCGGGTGGATTTGATCGCGGATCAGTATCTGCGCTGTGACTGCGATCTGAAGACCGCGTTCGAGGAAGTGGGTCGCGGTTATGAGCAGGTGCAGGGCTTTGCCGCCCGCTTTTTTGACGACCATCAGATTCACCTGGAGTTCGACGCGGAAGCCATGGATGAGATTCTGCGCCAGGCCCTGGAGGGCGGCGTTGCTGCCGCCGACATCTGCCAGGACCTGGCCCAGGATTTGGAATATGCCCTGAAACTGGTGCGGGACCGCACTTCGCAGGATGAGTTCCTTCTTACTCGGGAGGCAATCAGCAATCTGGACAGCTATCTGAATCGAGTCATCCGGGATTACTACCAGAAGACTCTGTTCCGAGAGGGAGAAACCATCCGGTGATTGGAGTATCTAAACTTTACTGCGGGGCGGTGGAACCCGGAGATGTCCTACGTTACCGTGACCGCGGCGCTAAAGACCTGCCGTCTCATTTGTTGCAATTCTCTGCGGACAAAAAGCCGGTGGTGGTCTGGAATATCACCCGGGCCTGCAACCTTAAATGCATCCACTGCTACGCCAAAGCCACTTACGGACCGGCGTCGAATGAGCTGAGCCACGAAGAAGGCCTGGCCCTCCTCCAGGATTTGCAGGATTTCGGGGTCCCGGTGGTGCTCTTTTCCGGGGGCGAACCCATGATGCGTCCCGATCTTTTCGAACTGGTGGAAGAAGCCGTCGCCCACGGCATGCGGGCGGTAATCTCCACCAACGGCACCCTGATCACCCCCGAGGTAGCCCGGCGCTTGAAGGGATTCGGCTTATCCTACGTGGGCATCAGCCTGGATGGCACCGAGAAGACGCATGACCAGTTCCGGGGACAACCCGGGGCCTTTGCCGCGGCCATGGCCGGAGTCGCCAACTGCCAGGAAGCCGGTCTCAAGGTGGGGTTGCGCTTCACCATCAACCGCCTCAACTACCAGGAGGTCCCGGCCATCTTCGACCTGGTGGAGCAATATAACATCCCCCGCATCTGCTTTTATCACCTGGTTTACGCCGGCCGGGGCACCAAGCTGGTGGAGGAGGCCCTGACCCACGACCAGACCCGGGCCCTGGTGGACCTGATCTGCGCCCGCACCCGCCGCCTCTTTGACTCCGGCCGCAAGGTGGAGGTCCTCACCGTGGACAACCATGCCGACGGCCCCTACCTCTACCTCAAGCTCCTGCAGGAAGACCCCAAGCGGGCCGCGGAAGTGCTGACCCTCCTGCTGATGAACGAAGGCAACAGCTCCGGCCGGGGCATCGGCTGCATCAGTTGGGACGGAGAGGTCTACGCCGACCAGTTCTGGCGCCACCATTCCTTCGGCAATGTCCGGCAGCGCCGCTTCAGCGAGATCTGGAGCGACATGAGCGACGAGCTCATGGCCCGCCTCAAAGACAAAAAACGCCATGTGAAGGGACGTTGTGCGGAGTGCCGCTGGCTGGATGTCTGCGCCGGCAACTTCCGGGTTCGGGCCGAGGCCCTCACCGGCGACCTCTGGGCCCCAGATCCCGCGTGTTACCTGAATGATAAAGAGATCGGCCTGAGTTGAACCTAGAGGGACCCCGGTGTGCCCCTTGTTCCGAGGCAGGGGCGGACTTTAGGTTCGCCGCCCTGCCAATTTTTTCCATCACCTCCAGACAAAAAAAAACGGCATCGGCCGCGGCTCGAAAGCCTCGGCTCTGCCGCCATAATCACGCAGTTATGGTACGGTCTCCTGGCCTAACGGGAGAGAGCTTTTATTAAGCGCTGCCTGCTTCGCTTACCAGTGATTTAACTACGGCTTTAGATCTTGCTGACTTTAACCGCTTGCAGACCTTTGGGGCCTTCGTTGACCTCGAATTCCACTTTGTCGTCTTCTTTCAAGGTGCGGAAGCCGGTGCCTACAATGTTGGTATAATGCACAAACAAGTCGGGGCCGTCATCCCGCTTGATAAAGCCATACCCCTTGGCTTCATTAAACCACTTGACACTGCCGGTAAAGCGCTCCATAACTCCTCCGCCTAAACCTTGGTTCCTTTGTCGGCTTTCAGCCCCAAGGGGCGCAGGCCTAAAAAAAAACGGCCGGCTCCCGCCATACCGTCATTGTCAATGCCTTGCTATAGTTCGCCCCGATTCACTGCTTTTACGCCTGACTAAAGGATAACTTGCCCAATAGCACAATTTACCCGGCGCTGTCAAGAAATTTTAAGTACGGTTTGGAGTTTTTAATTTAGTTTTTTTAACCATTAAAGATTGGCAGATAATTGTGAGTTTGTATTATTTGCCGGTGAAAATGGTAAACAAGCCCGGCTGAATCGGATTCCGCCGGGCCGCGCCTCCCTACATGGTAAAAATTAAATATATAAGACTTTCCTTGAGGCTCAAAAATGGTCCAGAGGGATGTCCAATAACAACCGAACCTGATCTTCAGTGCATTCTTCCAAAACTTTCAGGTTATATCCTCCTTCCAACACCGTAATGAGTCGGCCCTGCCCGGTCTCCAGGGCCAGATCCAGAAGCATCCGGCCCATTTGCCGGTAGGCATCCCGGCTGAGGTTCATGTGCGCCAACGGATCGCTCCGGTGGGCATCATAGCCCGCGGAAATCATGACACATTGAGGGGCAAATTCCAGGAGCCGGGGCCAACCTTCTTTTTTAAAGACTTCCAGATACTCTTCGTCCACACTGCGAGGCGGAAAAGGCAGGTTTAAAGTGAACCCCTGGCCCGGTCCCTTGCCCTGCTCCCGGCGGTAACCGGTGCCGGGATAGCAGTATTGGGGGTCTTCGTGCAGGGAAAGGTAAAAGACCCGGGGGTCGGCCTCGAAGAGGTGTTGGGTGCCGTTGCCGTGGTGTACGTCCCAATCGACGATGGCCACCCGATCCAGGCCAAAGTTCTCCAGGAGGTAGACCGTACCTATGGCGATATTGTTGAAAAAGCAGAAGCCCAAGGCCCGGTCCCGTTCCGCATGATGTCCCGGCGGCCGCACCGCACAGAAGGCGTTGTCCACCTCCCCGTTCATGACCGCGTCCGCGGCGGCCATCACCCCGCCCGCGGCCAAAAGGGCGATTTCATAGGATTCCGGACAGATGCCGCAATCCGGCACTTCAAAGATATTTTTCCCTTGGGCGCAGGCCTCCCGGAAACGCCGGATATAATCGGGGTCGTGGAGACGCTCCACCCATTGCAGGGGGGCCGGGTAAGGCTGAATGGGCACCACTAACTCCAGAAGACCGGATTCTTTGAGGTTATTTTGGATGGCTTTCAGGCGGTCGGGGCGTTCTGGGTGCCACGCTCCGGGATCATGTTGCAGGTAGCGGGCGTCATAGACATAGCCGGTGCGGCGCATAGATTTCTCCGGATAAAGCGAGTTCCGAGTTCAAGGTTCAAAGTTCAAAGTTGTGGTGAGTGCGTCACGCACATCCAAGGCGAAGGCCTTTCATTGTGTATGGCTGACTCGGTGTCGTGAAAAATTCGTTACCCGGTCAGCCTTTAGCAAACTATATTCAACCTACCCCGAAAAACTGGGGTAAGTAAAGAATTTTGGAGAGGGATTGAAAAGAAACGGATGGGAGGGTAAAGGCGGGCGCACCGGCCCGCCCCTTCCCAACTTTGAACTTTGAACCTGGAACTTTGAACTTAAGCCGTTTCCAGGCGTTTTTCCACCACCTCCCATTTGACTTTTTTGAGGAAGTTGTTGACATAGTCCATCTTCTTCAGGCCATAGTCGATCATGAACGCGTGTTCGAAGACGTCCAGCACCAGGATAGGGTCGCAGCCCGCGGGGTGGCCCGCGTCATGCTCATTGATCCACTGGTTGATGAGCAGGCCGTTTTCGATATCCTCATAACAGATGACCCAACCGATGCCCCGCATGGCCGCGGTGGCCATAAAATCTTTGGCGCAGGCCTCCACGGAGCCGAATTGGGCCACCACCCGTTTAGTCAGGTTCGGAGCCTTGGAGGGGTCGCCGTCGCCCCCCAGGTTTTCAAAGTAGAGTTCATGAAGGCGCATGCCGTTAAACTCCCAGCCCAGGCGCCTTTTGAGTTCGGCAAATTCGGGAGTCCCTTCCTTTCCTTCTTTCAGCATGGCCGCCAGAAGGCCCATGACCTTATTGGTGTTGGTCACATAGCCCTGATAGAGGGTGAAGTGGTTTTTCAGCAAAGTGTCACTGAATCCTGCCATTCCCAAAAGAAAAGAATAATCTTTGGCCGTATAACTCATTGTTGCTCCTTTTGCCTCCGCAGGCCGGCGAGGTTTTTGACTTAATATAGTGTTGAATCGAAGCAAATCAAGGTGGAGCATGGATAGGTCGGGAGAAAAGGCTGGTGTAAAGATTCCTTCAAGTTTTCCCGACGGGTTGCCGAAGGATTTGCAGGAGGGAGTATGCCCGCCCACCCGCCTGGAAAAACTGCCGCCAAAGAAAAGAAGGCAGAGGCACCGGTCTGCTTCTGTATTCCCGAGGAAATGGCCTGGTCTTTTTTGAAGACCCTGGGAAACCTCTCTTTACGCACTGTGGGTATTACGGATCGTGCCGGGATCATCCGCTTTGCCAATCAGGCCTGCACGCAAATTTACGAATTGGAGCCCCAGGAAATCATCGGCCGTCATTTCCGGGAATTCTATGCCCATCCCCCAGACCTGGAGAAGATGCTGGCCGAGATCAGGGTCAAAGGCCGCGTGGAGAACTGGCCCATCCAGGTCCGCAACCACCAGGGCCAAGCGGTGCCGGTGGAAATCACGGTGGTGCGGATTACCAGCCCCCAAAACGAGGTCCTGGGCAGTGTTGCGGTCCTTGAAGATAAACGGCAACCGGAGGAACTGGTGCGGCGGCTGCAGAAGCAGGAACTGAAACTGATGCGCCTCAACCGCAGCCTGGAGCACGCCAACCTGGAATTGGACCGGGCCAGCCGTTTGAAGAGCGAATTTCTGGCCAACACCTCCCACGAACTGCGGACCCCCCTTAACGCCATTATGGGCTTCCTGCGCCTGGTCCTAAACGGTATCTGCGACGACCCCGCGGAAGAGAGGGAGTTCCTCCAGAACGCCCTGGACAGCGCCCACAGCCTCCTGA
This sequence comes from Deltaproteobacteria bacterium, assembly GCA_021813445.1. Taxonomy (GTDB): domain Bacteria; phylum Desulfobacterota; class Desulfobaccia; order Desulfobaccales; family 0-14-0-80-60-11; genus SURF-52. Next base: position 8,371 of record JAKAKP010000048.1, on the reverse strand, counting down.
ATCTGATCAACGACCTCCTGGACAGCGCCCGCATCGAGGCGGGAAACATGGAAGTGCAACTGGTGGAAGTGAATGTCCCCCAGGTCTTTCAGGCGGTGGGGAAACTGACGCAGATCCAGGCGGATCAGAAAAATCTGGCTCTGAGCTTCACCCCTTCCCAGGGGAAGATGATGGTGCGGGCGGACCCGGGGAAATTTCAGCAGGTCCTGGTCAATCTGGTGGCCAACGCCATCAAATTTACCCAGGAGGGGGAGGTGCGGGTTAAAGCCCGCTCCTTCCCTTCCAAAGGCCATGTGCGCTTCGAAGTCAAGGATACGGGTATCGGCGTGCTGCCGGAGTCGCAGCGGGAATTGTTCAGGAAGTTTGTCCAGGGGGACGGCTCCACCACCCGCAAATACGGCGGCACCGGCCTGGGATTGGCCATTTGCAAGAACTTGGTGGAATTCATGGGCGGCCAGATCTGGCTCACCAGTCCCGGCCTGGGCCGGGGCACCAGGGTTTATTTTACCCTGCCTCTGGTGTCCGAGCCTCTATATTGGCGGCGGGCCGAGGACCGGGAGAAAGGTTTCCAGATTACCGGTCCGGCCCAAGGCCCCCTGGTGCTGCTGGTGGAGGATGAGCCCAAAATCATCGACGTGATGGCCCGGATCCTCCATAAAGCCGGGTTCCGCACCGCGTTTGCAGTAACCGCGGATGACGGCCTGGAAGGAGCCCAGCGGTTGCAGCCGGCTCTGATCACCATTGACATGGGCCTGCCGGTGCGGCCCCAGGCCAAGCTGCACAGCGGCGTGGACCTGTTTTTGGCCCTCCAGGGCGATCCCAAAGTCGAGTCTATCCCTTCCCTCCTGGTCACCGGCCACGAACCCGCCCTGAGCCAGACCATGGAAGGGATCCGGCATTTGCCCCCCACCCTGAATAAACCTTTTCGGGCCCAGGAACTCCTGGATAAGGTGGCGAAGATGCTGCACCAGGGCGCGCCGCATCCTCTTGATAAGACTAATGACAATTCCTAAATTTTTTTAGGGCTGGCGACTTTACCTGGCGGAGACAAACGGTAATATTAGGAAGCGTCTCAATTTGCTGGCCCAGCATTTTCAGGGAAAAGGATAACCGCAAAGCAACAGCGGTGGTTGAGGTTGGATATGCCTGAAGGCCCCAGAGTCTTAGTGGTGGATGACGATCCTGCTTGCCTGCGGATCCTTAAAAAATTTTTGGAAAAGGAAGGCTACCAGGTAACCGTGGCCGCGGATGGCGCCGCGGGTCTGGCCCAGGCCCAGGAGGAAAGGCCGGAATTAATCATCTGCGATTGGATGATGCCCGGGCTGGATGGCCCCCAGGTCTGCCAGGCGATCAAGGAAGACCCCGTCCTTAAAGACACCTTTTTTATATTCCTCACCGCCATGGAAAAGAGCTACATCGGCGAAGGCATCTCCAAAGGCGCGGACGACTTCATCACCAAGCCCATCGATCCCCTGGAAGTGGGAGCCAAAGTGAAGGCGGGGCTGCGCCTGTCCCTGACGCAAAAGACCCTGCGCACCCAGGCCACCAGAGATGATCTCACCGGCCTGTACAACCGGCGCCACTGGTACAAAACCCTGGCGGAAGCCTGCCAGGCCGGCCAGCCTTTCCTGGTGGTCATGGCGGACGTGGACCGCTTCAAGGAGATCAACGACCTGTGGGGGCACCGGGTGGGGGACGCCTTTTTAAAGGAACTGTCCCATTCCTGGTCGGCTCTTTTAGAGGAGCCGGAAATCCTGGCCAGACATGGGGGAGATGAATTCGCCTGTCTCTATTACCGCCCCCTGGGCAGCTTGCTGACCCTGCGCCGGCGGGTGGAAAAGAGCCTGGCCGCGGCCTTTCCCTTTCCGGTGGCGCTCAGTCTGGGCTATGCCCGCTTCCAGCCGGAGACCCCTTTATCCCCCGCGGCCCTGATGGCCAAGGCCGACCACCGCCTCTATGAAGAAAAAAACCGGCATCGGGCCCAACTGGAGAAAAGCCGCCAGGGCTAGGCACCGGCCCTCGGCCAATCCAGCCGGATGCAGCTTGGCTCCGCTTTTCTCACTCCGGATTCACCCGCTTTTCCCATTGCCTAGCCGGCAGGTCCTGGGGTAGTATTAGTGAGCAGTAGGGGCGAACCCAAGGTTCGCCCCTACGAGGATTCCAGGTCCTCTGGGTCCAGGAGACCCTGTTCCAGCAAGGCCGCCTCCAGTTCGGCCAGGGCTTGCTTGAAGGCCGGATAAAGCCCTACTGCCAAAGAGACGCCTTTGCGGGTGGGCACCCATTCCTCTTCTTTATCGCCGGGGACATGGACCCGAATATCGATAAGACGGTGGCCTTTGAATTCAGACAGAGACAAAAAAAGGACTTCCCGGGCGTTTTTCGGCACCCGGCTGATGACTTCGGACATTGCTCCTCCTCAGATAGGTCCCCCGCTGTCGGAGCCGGACCTAGGCAATGACTTCCCTTATCTTCTTAAGCTTGTCAACCCCTTTTTCATATGCAACTCTATAATACTTTAAATCGACGCAAAGAAACTTTCCACCCTCTGCGCCCCGGCAAGGTCGGCCTTTATGCCTGCGGCGTCACGGTTTACGATGACTGCCACCTGGGGCACGCCCGCTCCTCCGTAGTGTTTGAAGTCCTGGTCCGCTTTCTGCGGCACCAGGGATTAGACGTCACCTGGGTGCGCAATTTCACCGATATCGATGACAAAATTATCCGCCGGGCCCAGGAGACCGGGGTATCCTGGCTGGAGGTGGCGGAGCGCTATATTGCCTCTTTCCAGGAGGACATGGCAGCCTTAGGCATCCCTCCGGCCCAGATCGAGCCCCGGGCCACCGCCCACATCCCGGAGATCATCGATCTGATCCGCCGCCTGGAAGATAAGGGTTTCGCCTATCAGGGCAAAGAAGACGTCTATTTCCGGGTGCGGCGCTTCCCCGGCTACGGCAAGCTTTCCGGCCAAAGCCTGGATGATATGCTGGTGGGAGCCCGCATCGAAGTGGACCCCCATAAAGAAGACCCCTTGGATTTCGTCCTCTGGAAAGGCAGCAAGCCCGGGGAACCGGCCTGGGACAGCCCCTGGGGGCCGGGCCGGCCGGGCTGGCACATCGAGTGCTCGGCCATGTCCATGCACTACCTGGGCGAGACCCTGGACCTCCACGGCGGCGGCCAGGACCTGGTCTTCCCGCACCACGAAAACGAACTGGCCCAATCCGAGGCGGCCACAGGCAAACCTTTCTCCCGCTTCTGGCTGCACCACGGCTTGCTCACCATCAACCAGGAGAAGATGTCCAAATCCCTGGGGAACTTTTTCACGGTCAAAGAGGTCCTGTCCCGTTTCCCCGCAGAGGTGGTGCGCTTCTTCCTGATCAACGCCCACTACCGCAGCCCCCTGGACTTCTCGGACGCGGCCCTGGCCGAGGCGGAGGCCGCACTCCTGCGGCTTTACACCTGCCTGGCCCGCCTGGAGGAAGTCCTGGGCCGGCATGGGGACGTGACCCTGCCCGCGGCCTTCGACTATTACCCGGACACCCTCACCTTGGAGGATTGCGCCCGCCTGGGGTCGCTGTCCGGACGGTTCATCAACGCCCTGGAGGACGACCTGAACACCGCCCAGGCTTTGGGCTATCTCTTCGAGACCGTGCGCCTGCTCAACCGCCTGCTGGAGGAAGAGTGCGCCGAACCGGGCTATCTCACCATCCTCTTCAACCTGCACCGGGGCCTCAAGGAGATGGGCGCGGTCCTCAACCTGCTCCAGGCCGACCCGGCCTCCATGGTCCAATCCCTGCGCCAGAAAGCCGCGGACCTGCAGCTCAGCCCGGAGGAGATCGAAGAGCTCATCGCCGCCCGGGCCCAGGCCCGGAAAGACAAGGATTACGCCAAGGCCGACGCCATCAGGAAGGATCTGCTGGAGAAAGGCATTTTGCTGGAAGATACCCCCCAGGGCACCATCTGGCGGGTGAAGTGATGCAGGGGCCAGGGGTCAGGGATCAGGGGGTCAGTTTTTAGTTTTAAGTTTTAAGTTTTTTCTCTGACCACTGGCCACTGAGCACTGATCACTTCTTTTTCCTGGCCCCTGGCCCCTAAACCCTGACCCCTAACATTTTAAGGAGGGTTGCCCATGGCCACATTCCTGATGTTCGGCAAGTATTCGGCCCAGGCCGTGAAAGAGATCAGCCCCCGGCGCAATCAGGCCGCTGCGGATTTGATCAAGAAACTGGGCGGGGAAATCAAGGCGGTGTATGCCTTGCTGGGGGAAACCGACCTCCTGGTGGTAGTGGACCTGCCGGGCATTGAGGCCGCGTTCAAGGCCTCCGTGGACCTTGGCAAAATGACCGGCATCGCCTTCACCACCTGCCCGGCCGTCACCGTGAAGGAGTTCGACCAGATCGTCGCCACAGGTTAATGCCGGGGTAGACTAACCAGTGGTCAGTTATTGGTAATCTTTTTTAACTTTTTAGGCTTTTGCAAAAGTCTTTTTCTCTGCGCTCTCTGCGCCTCTGTGGTGAAAAAAAAAGGAAAATTCACCGCGGAGACGCAGAGGACGCAGAGCATTCTCAGAGAGTTTTTACGATTAAATAAGCATCTTGCAAAAGGCTCTTTGGTTTTTTGTTTTTCTTAAGCAACAGTCACTGACCCCTGACTGCCCATGAACGCCAATAAACTCCTCAAATTCCTGTTCCCGGCCACGGTCACCGTTCTCCTCCTCAATGCCATTGCCAGGGTCAAAGCCGATCCCGACCTGTGGGGCTATATGGCCTTTGGCAGATGGTTCTGGGAAACGGGGAAATTCCCTTACCATGACGTCTTCTCCTACCTTCCCACCCGGCCCCTGTGGGTCTATCATGAATGGCTCACCGGCATCCTCTTTTACCCCCTTTATCAGCAATGGGGTGCGGCCGGACTGCAGCTTCTCAGATATACCCTTTTCCTGACCACTCTCGGGTTCATCTACCTGACCGCGCGCCGGCGGGGTGCGGATGTCTGCAGCGCCGCGCTTTTCGGTCTCTTCGTTTTCGGCCTTTTCCTCATGGGTTTCAGTCCGGTGCGGGCCCAGGCCTTTACTTACGCCTTTTTTGCCATCAGTCTTTACCTGTTGGAAAGCGCCCGCTTGACGGGCAGCTACCGGAGATTGTGGCTCCTCATCCCCCTGCAGGTCCTGTGGTGCAACCTGCACGGCGGCTTTTTGTCCGGATTGGGGCTCATCGCCCTCTATGCGCTGGGGGAAGGGCTGGCCCGGCGTCCCCTGCGGCCTTATGCCCTCACTCTGGCGGCCGCAGGCCTGGCCACCCTGATCAACCCCTATGGCCTGGCGTATTGGACTTACATGTATGCAGCCGTCACCATGCCCCGGCCGGAGATTGTCGAATGGTCCCCCCTCTGGGCGACTTTCAGCCAGGGGCTAGTGCCCGCAGCGGTTTTCATTTGCATCCTCAGCCCTATCCTGATTATCACCCTCTTGGCTATCTGGGCCCGCTGGCGGGAAGTCACCCCCATCCTCATCCTGGGGGTGACCCTGGCGCAAGGTCTGCTGCATGTGCGGCACCTCGCTTTTTTCTTGATTCTTGCGGCTGCCTATCCGGCCAATCTCCTCTCCAAGTTCCTGGAAACCTGGCAATCCCGGCTGTCCCTGCCGGCCGGGCTCCGGACCGCGGGGCGCGTCGCCGCGATTCTGCTGCTGGCCGTGCTCCTGCTGGTGGGAGTCAAAAGGCTTGCCGAGAGCGCCCCCCTGACTCTTCCCATCGCCGCCCTCCCCGAAGGCAAGGGCCTTCCCGGCTCCTATTTCCCACTGGGAGGCCTTGACCGCATCAAGGCTCAGGGGCTGCAGGGCAAGCTCCTGACGGAATTCGCCTGGGGGGAGTATCTGATCTGGGAACTTTATCCCCGGTGTCTGGTGGGGCTGGATGGCCGCTATGAAACGGTCTATTCGAACGAACTGTCCCAGAAGTATTTTGACTTTATCAATGCCCGGGAAGGCTGGCGCCATTTCCTGACGGCCTACCCCCCGGACTTGATCCTCATTGACAGCCGGAGGAAACTCTGCACCCTCCTCCGACAGGCCCCCTCCTGGCGGCAAATCTACGGCGACTCCGGCTGTGCCTTGTTTGTCAGAGAGAATCAGTGAGCAGCGAGCTGTGAGCTGTGAGCAGTAAAAAACCATGCCTCCCGGCTCTCACTTTTTTTACTGCTTACTGCTTACTGCTTACTTTTTTTCACTGCCCACTGGCCACTGACCACTTCTCTTCCTGGCCCCTGACCCCTGATCCCTGATCCCTGACCCCTGACCCCTTCCCCCCTCCCCCAAAATTCCATCCCTATGCTATAATATCTCCATGTCCGACCACTTCCACCTTGTCACATCTTTTAAACCCAAAGGCGATCAGCCCCAGGCCATCAAGAAGCTGGCGGACGGCGTGGCCGCGGGCGAGCCCCACCAGGTCCTCCTGGGCGTCACCGGCTCCGGCAAGACCTTCACCATCGCCAATGTCATCGCCCGCATCAACCGCCCCACCCTGGTCCTGGCCCCCAACAAGACCCTGGCGGCCCAGCTTTATGGCGAGTTCCAGGAGTTCTTCCCGGACAACGCGGTGGAGTATTTTGTCAGCTACTACGACTACTACCAGCCCGAGGCCTACGTGCCCCAGGCCGACCTCTATATCGAAAAAGACTCCGCCATCAACGAAGCCATCGACCGCATGCGCCACTCCGCCACCCGCTCCCTCCTGGAGCGCCAGGACGTGATTATCGTCGCGTCCGTGTCCTGCATCTACGGCCTGGGCTCCCCCGAGGCCTATCACGGCATGCTCCTCTATCTCGAGGAGGGCATGGAGAAGGACCGCAAAGAGGTGCTGCGCAAGCTGGTGGATATTTTGTATGAGCGCAACGACATCGACTTTCACCGCGGCTCATTCCGGGTCCGGGGCGACCGGGTGGAGATCTTCCCGGCCTACGAGGAAGACCGGGCCATCCGCATCGAGTTCTGGGGCGACACCGTGGAGTCCATCCGGGAGATCGACCCCTTACGGGGCAAGACCCTGCGCCAGCTCAAAAAGATCACGGTCTATCCCGCGTCCCACTACGTCACCACCGATCTGCGCCGCACCCTGGCCCTGGAGGCCATCGAGGCCGAGCTGGCCGAGCGCCTCCCCTGGTTCCACAACCAGGGCAAGCTCATTGAGGCCCAACGCCTGGAGGAGCGCACCCGCTTCGACCTGGAGATGCTTCGGGAATTGGGCTACTGCCACGGCATCGAGAACTACTCCCGGCATTTGACCGGCCGGGCCGCGGGGGAGCCGCCCCCCACGCTGCTGGACTACCTGCCCCGGGAATCGCTGCTGGTCATCGACGAGTCCCACATCTCCGTGCCCCAGCTCCAGGGCATGTTCCGGGGCGACCGTTCCCGCAAGCAGACCCTGGTGGACTACGGCTTCCGCCTCCCCTCCGCCCTGGACAACCGCCCCCTCTCCTTCGAGGAATTCCAGGCCCGGGTTAATCAATTAATTTATGTCTCCGCCACCCCCGGCCCCTACGAGATGGAGAAGGGTGCGAGCCATGTCGTGGAGCAGATCGTCCGCCCCACCGGCCTCATGGACCCCGAGATTGCGGTCAAGCCCGCCACCCACCAGGTGGACGACCTCCTGGCCGAAATCCGCACCGTCCTGGAGAAAGGCGAACGGGTCCTGGTCACCACCCTCACCAAGCGCATGGCCGAAGACCTCACCGAATACTACCGGGACTTAGGGCTCAAAGTCCGCTACCTCCACGCCGACGTCACCACCCTGGAGCGCATGGAGATCATCCGGGACCTGCGCCTGGGGGTCTTCGAGGTCCTCATCGGCATCAACCTCCTCCGGGAGGGCCTGGACCTGCCGGAAGTCTCCCTGGTGGCCGTCCTCGACGCCGACAAGGAAGGTTTTTTGCGTTCCGCCCGCTCCCTCATCCAGACCTGCGGCCGGGCCGCCCGCAACGTCCGGGGCCGGGTCCTCTTCTACGCCGACCAGGTCACCCCCTCCATGGCCGCGGCCATGGAAGAGACTAACCGGCGACGGAGTCTCCAATCTGCTTACAATAAAACTCACCACATTACGCCGGCGACCATCCAGAGCAAGATCAAGGATATCCTCTCTTCCGTCTACGAACAGGACTACGTCACCGTGCCCAAGGCCGCGGAAGAACAGGCCCCCTACCTGGCCGAAGTCGCGCCCGTCACCATCAACCGCCTGAAAAAAGAAATGCAGGCCGCGGCCAAGAAACTGGACTTCGAACGGGCCGCCTCCCTCCGGGACCAGATCCGCTCCCTGGAAGCCGCCAAATTGAAATACGCCTGAGGAAAAAGATTTGGGGGAAGGGGGCAGGGGTCACAGACCCC
>JAKAKP010000067.1 GCA_021813445.1 Deltaproteobacteria bacterium | reverse complement strand
TTGCTCTGTTAACGTCACACGATAGCGCGGTTTCACGGCAAATCCCTCCCCCGTGGATTTTGCCCTATTATACCGCATTATACGAAAAAAACAATGTTACATGGTACTAGGTTACAAGTGACATGCCGGTGGCAGATGTTGGTCATGGCTGCCATGCGGGGGCAAACGATAAACATGGCAAAACCTGCCGAAGCCAGAACATAAGCCCATAAATCCTGCGACATGATTGTCTCCATAAGGTTTTCGCTTCCAGGATGGGGTAAGGGCAAGACGCCCTCACCCCTTGACCGGTTCGGGATCGCTTTTAAAAGGGCTTTCCGATGCCCGCAGCTTCCAGGTCATGTTTGGTGACGTGGGCCCGCTGGCAGCAGTCCAGAAGTTTGCCTTCCACTACCACGGCGGGAACGGCCGTAACCCCGTACCGCTTGGCCTCTTCTACACCCTGGCCCTGGTTCAGGTTATAAATGGTCACCTGGCAATCCGGACAGGCAGTGGCCTTGACCAAATCAACCAGGTCGGTGCAGACCGTGCAGCCCGCGGTAAAAACCTCGACTTTTCTTTTGGCCATTTCTTTCACCTCCTTTCTTTCAGGAATCTCCGCCATCCGCTCCCAAATAGGGCAAAGGGCAAGGTTGCCAGCCCCAGGACACTTCCCTGCCAGTTCAAGCAGGGTTGATTTCATGACTTCCAGTGCCGCAATTTTGTGCTCGATATCGACGACTTTGCGGCTGGTCAGGTCCAGCATCTCTGTGCAGCTAATCCCACCTTGACGGCCAAGAACGAGCAATTCGGCGATTTCCTTGAGAGAGAACCCCAGCCTTTGTGCACCTTTTATAAAACGAACCTGTTTGACGGCTTCCATGGGGTATCGCCGGTAACCTTCCTCGGGCTTGGGTGGCCTGGAAAGCAAACCTTTCCGTTCATAAAAGCGGATGGTCTCGACATTAACTCCCGCAGCCTTGGCTAAGGCGCCGATGGTTAACTCTTTCATCGTTTTACTCACTTTCAATATAAATCCCGTACCATAGTACGGAGTCAAGAGAGATTCTCAAAAAATTTTTAAATCATTGGTGTTTGCAAAAGGCCGGTCATTGACCGGCCTAACTTTTTCTGGAGGCAAGGCAATGAAAAGCAACGGTTTTGAGGAAATGGTAGCGATCCAGTTGAACACCCGGTCCTGGCCGGGGCAGGCCAAACTGAGCGCCGAAGACCTGGGGCTGCAGGATGAGGCGGTCCCGGAAATCTTTCGGCTGGGGAACAAGCGGCTTTACCCCGAAGAATGGCGGCAGGTGTTCGGCCAGTTGGGCAATCGGGCCCGGAATTACCTGAACGACAACTCCTACCCCTTCGTGATGGAGTATGTGCGGGCCATCCCCAAGCGGAACCTGGCCCGGGTGATGGAGCGGCTGGAAGAACTGAAGGCCGAATACTTGGCCAAGGCCGAAGAGTTCGTGGAGCGCTACGAGGCCATCAAGGATGAGTGGCGGGCGAAATACCCGGACATCTGGCACCGTTTGGCGCCCCACTACCCTACCTGTAGCCAACTTCGGAGAAAGTTCGACTTCTTCTGGACGGTCTTTGAGATCAAAGGGGCCGAGGTGAAGGAAGGCAGCGCCCCGGAGATCGTGGCGGCTTACGAGCAGGCCCGGGCCGAGCTGGAAACCCGCTACCAGGAGATGGTGGAAGAGGCAGTGGTCTACCTCCGCAAGAAGGTGGTGGAGACGGTGCAGAACCTCTCCAGCCGCCTCAAGGAAGGCCGGATCGTGCGCAACGACACCCTGGAGAGCGTGCGACGGGTGGAAGACTGGTTCAAGGACATGAACATCTTCGGCGACCTGCAGGTGGAGGAATCCCTGACCCAGCTCCGGGCGGCGATCAACGGCACTGACTACGAGGACCTGAAGGACAACGAGGCCCTCAAGCAGCAGTTGGCGGGGCTGGCGGACCAGGTGGCCGCGGCGGCCGGAAAGCTGGACGACGTAAGCGTGGTCTCCGGTAATTACAAAAGGTTTATCGACCTCAGCTAAGGAAGGGGGAGGCGCATGGCTATTTATGAGTTTCAGCAAAAGGTGGTGTCCGAATATCGGGTGGAGGCGGCAACCGAAGAAGAGGCCCGGGAACGGCTGGAGGCTGATCCGGGGAAGTATTTGGTTGATTCCTACCTTGATTACGGCCATGACCAGGAAACCTTCTTTCTGGTCCGGGATTTGGACTAAAAGGGGGCCAGGGAACCCTGGCCCCCTCCAAGGAGGCAAACCAATGACTTTGGTGGAGATGATTCAAAGAATCAACGCTTACCGGCAAAAAGTAGGTCAGCCAGCTATCGGGTTGAATTCTCGCCAGAGCAGTTCCGGCTCCGGAACGACCATCGAGGTTTTGGGCAACGAGACGGTTCTGGCGAAAAGCACTCACGGCGGCGCAATTAACTGGTTCCTCAAGGGGATGCTGGCCGCTTTTCAAAACATTCCGGCCCCGAAGGTAGAAAACTTTGACCGAGACCTGCTCTCCTACCGGCGGGCCATAGACTTGAGTTAGGAGGCACGACTATGGGAGCACCTGGCTATTCTGGCACAATCGAATTTCCAGCGAGATTCATTGATACCGAGATCAAGGAACTGCTGGCGAAACAGTATGAAGTAAGGTTCAAAGAGCCTGACCCCAGGGAACTGGAGCACGAGCTTGAACTTGAGGAAACCGTTTACGTGGAAATCGAGGCCAAGATCGTGGATGGGGTTTTCTTCTTCCACGACGGTGAAGCCCGTTATGGGGAGTTCTACGAACTGGAAGAGCTGCTGGTTGCAAAAGGCGTCCCCTTCGACCGTGAGAGCGGGATGGACTGGAACGCTCCCCCGGCGATCCGGATTTTCCGGCCTGGACCGCCCGTTTTCGATCACACCGACTCAACCCCGGATGGTTATGACGAAGTGGTCAGCGTAAGCAAAATCCGGGAAATTCTTAAAGGGAAACTGGAAGATGGCAACGAAGTCGGGCTGACCGCGTATAAGAAAATCATTGACCTGGTGGCCTACCTGGACGAGGCTTTCCCCGCCTACCCGCCTTTGAAGCATTTTGTGAACGAGGAGGGCGCGCCATGATCGAGTGCAGGGGCAGGAACGGCTGGTTCAATCTGCATGAGGCCAGCGCCTATAAATCGTATGGGGGACGGGTAGCTGTCCAGATGAGGTCAAAATCACCTTACCGGGACATGCCCCCCATCTATTTTGCTGGACCGAGAGAGGAGGTCTTGGCTCTCTTGGATCAACTGAAGGCCCAAGTAGAGGAGGAGGATTAACCCATGGCAGACCGGTATTGGGGAAGACTTGAGTTTCCCGCCGCGCTGATTGACGCGGAAGTTACAGAGGCCCTGCAAGAAGAGGGCGTGGAGATGGACAAACTGGACCCCTCGGAAAGCTGTGATGATTATGCCTGGATTGAGGACGGCATTTTCACCCTGGAAGATTCAGAAGCCAGGTATGGCTGCTGGGAAGACCTGGAAAACCTCTTGAGGCTGAAAGGCATCCCCTTCGACCGGGAGAGCAGCGGCTATTATGAGTTTATCCCGGAACGGGTGATTTTCAGGCCCAGCGCCAACGGCACCCCGCCGCGTGACCTGGTTTTCCTTCTCTGCGATGGGGCACCCATCGTTGAGGTTGAGAAAATCCGCAACCTCTTGGCCCAGGGGGCTGAAGCGGTAACGGCCTACCTGGACGACCATTTTCCCCTCTACCCGCCTTTGGGCGACTATGTGAAGGAGGGCTGAACGTATGACAGCCGCATGGAAGGTGATAACTCCGGGGGCCATTATGGTCGACGGGCGCCTGATGTTCGTAGGTTACAGAAAACCTATTCCGCCCAAACCAGAACGGTTGGCCCGGATTCGCTTTATCGTTCAGGCCGTCAATGCCCAAGAGGACCTGCTGGCAGCTTGCAAGTTGGCCCTGGCAGGGGAGGCCGACGACGATACTATCTTTAACGCTTTGGCAGACGCGGTGGCCAAGGCCGAAAGAAAGGAGGTGAAAGCATTATGAGTGAGGCGCATGGGCTGAACATCCGGTTTCTGGCCCAGGGGATGCTGAAGTTGGCTCCAGATCAACTTCCCCCCGGTTTCTTCGAGTGGGCCAGGGATGATCAAATCAAGTGGGTCCAAGACTACTGGGAAAACCGCACCAGGGAAGACTTCCTGAAGGCCCTGGCATATCTCGACTTGGAAGAAGATTCCGTGCCCGACTGCCTGGAGGTGGACGACGAAGAATATACCATCCTAGCCGAGACACCGGCATGGACGGCCTTTTGCTCTGAAGGGGCTCAAAAACTATTTGCCGAGGAGGGATGATGCACACGAGCAACTTCTGGCATTTCACCGGAGAGCCGGACGATCCCCGGCTGGTCTCCATCGCGCTATGGGCCCCCGGCTGGTACAGGGGGCGGCGGCGTTACCCGGCCCTGGCCCCCCGGCGGAACATGCTCAAGCTGGACGAGGCCGCCTACCGGGTAGAGTATCGGAAGATCTTGGATAAGTTGGATCCCCAGGAGGTCTTCGAGGACCTCGGGGAGGATGCGATTCTCCTCTGCTGGGAGCCCCCCGGCAAGTTCTGTCACCGGCGATTGGTGGCGGAGTGGCTGGAAGAGAAACTGGGGGTTCAGGCGCCCGAACTCCCCCAAAATGACAACCCTAAACAGAAAGACCTTTTTACATAAGGAGGCGAGAGGTTATGGCATCAAAGAAAGGTAAACCGACCGGCGACTGTCAAGGTTGCGGGTTCAAAAAAGGCATGATGAACAAGGCCAAGGGCAAGAAGCTCCCGGGCGGCGGGAAATGCACCTACCCCGGAGGCTTTTGTTCCCACAAAGATGTCTGTAACCAAAAAGAAAAGGGGGCCTACCCACAGGCCCCCGAAACCACTGCCCCGGACTCGCCAAAGCCCGGTTACGAAATTGAGTTGTCTCTTATATACCCCAACCCTGACCAGCCCCGCAAGATTTTTCTGAGGGAGGCCCTGGAAGAACTGGCCCAGTCCATCAAGGAGCAGGGGTTGATAGAACCCCTGGTGGTTGCGCCTCGGGGTGAAGGGAAACCCTTCATGCTCATCGCCGGGGAACGACGCTGGCGGGCTTGTAAGTTGGCCGGCCTGGAAAAGGTGCCGGTGCATATCATCAAGGCGGATGACCGGCAGATCGCGGAAATGGCCCTGGTGGAAAACCTCCAGCGCCAGGACCTGACTCCGTTGGAAGAGGCCCGGGCCTTTCAGGCCATGATTGACTCCGGCTATACCAGAGAAGAACTGGCCCGGAAACTGGGCTTCAAGCAGGTCTGGCGGGTGGACGAACGCTTGAGCCTTCTGAACCTGGCCCCCAAGTACCAGGAGGCCATGGTCCACGGCGTCATCTCCCCCTCCCAGGCTTTCGAGATGAGCCGCCTGAGCGAGCCGGAAGAACAGGAACTGGTCTTCCGAAAGATCAAGTGTGGTGAACTGCCCACCTATAATCACCTGCGGCGGTTCGTCAACGCCATGGTGGAGGCCAGGAAACAGACCACTTTGTTTGCTTTGCCCAAAAAAGAGGACCTGGAAGTGGTCTCCCGCTGGGAAAAGGCCCTGGACGCGGTTACCGGCCTAGTCGTCAAATCTTTTGCCCCGGAAGACTGCCGGGTGCTGGCCAAGGTGTTCCAGGGGAACACCCAGGTGAACCTGGCAAAGATCGACCTGATCGTCAGGCACCTGAACATGATCAAGAAGGCGATGATGGAGAACGCCGGCCGGCAGGAAGTTATGCGAATGGCCCGGGGAGAAGAACCCCTCTGCGAGGCGAGTTGCTTATCGACATAACGGCAGCCAATAA
>JAKAKP010000043.1 GCA_021813445.1 Deltaproteobacteria bacterium | reverse complement strand
GGTGACCGCGCCCACCGGGTCCGGCAGCAATGCCACTTCTTTCAGCCCCTTGATCATGGAAGCCATGACCTTGTCCGACAAGGTGAGGCGGTCGATGAAGGCCGCGGCCATTCCCTGTTCTTTGGCCGCGTCCACGTCCCGGCGGTTTTCCGCCTGGAGGCGCTCTTGCTGTTCTTGGAGCAGTTCCGCCACCCGGAGGATGACCTGATCTTTCACCCCCCGGGACAAGGCGCCCAGTTTCCGGGCCGCGACTCTGGCCTCCCGGGCCATCTGCTGAATTACTTGGGGTATATCCATCCGTTGCTCCAATCGATTTTTCGCTGGCACAAAGTTCTTCTTCTGAGCACCCTGGGAAAGCACCTCTTCTGTCATTCTGAACGAAGCGCAGCGGAGTGAAGAATCTCGTATTTCGTGGCTATCGTTGAGATTCTTCGGTCGTTCCTCTCCCCCAGAATGACAATCCAGAGGACTTTCGCCGGGGTCTCTTTTCTGGAAAGGAATAATGGTCCCAGCCGTGTCCGCGTCTTCTTCCCCCTCGCCTCCCTGCCCCGCCTCCATGGCCCGCAGAATCTCCCGGGCCTCGGCTTCGTCCTCCGGGGCCACCAGGAGCCGCACCCCCCGGATGAACTGGAGCATGGGATACGTGCCCCCGGCGTCATCGGCCAGGATCAAAGTCTCGATGCCCTCGGCCTCCAGCAGCCCCGCGGCCATCTCCGCCGAGATGCGGTTGGGAAAGGTTTCAATGGTGATGGCGTCGTCGAGGTTCAAATTTGCCTCATTATTTGACTCGTTCCCAAGTTGCACTTGGGAATGCAGATAGAAGGGAAGCTAAGCTCCCCCGCTAATGGCGTTCCCAAGCACAGCTTGGGAACGAGTTATTTTGCGTCGTTGCGCCTTTGCGTCTTTGCGTGAGTTTCTCCCCGCCTCAAATCTCCGGGAAGATCACCAGATTATCCCGGTGGATGACTTCGTCGTAGTCTTTATGGCCCAGGGCTTGGGCGATTTCCTGGGTCTGGCGGCCTTTGATGCGGTTGATGTCCCGGGCCGAGTAGTTGGTGAGGCCCATGGCGAAGGGCCGGCCGTCCGGGTCCACCAGGTGCACGGGCGCGCCCTTGCGAAAACCCCCGAAGACCTCGACGATGCCCGCGGGCAAGAGGCTCTTTTTATTGCGCACCAGGGCCCGCCGCGCGCCTGCGTCCACCAGGATGGCCCCCTGGGGGGTGACGTTGTAGGCCAGCCAGTACTGGCGGCTTTTCAGCTTCTGGGTCTGGGGCACGAAGAGGGTGCCCACCTCCCGGCCGCTGAAGACCGCGTCCAGGACCCCGGGCATTAACCCGTTGGCGATGACGGTGGGGATGCCCGCGGCTGCGGCCTTTTTCACCGCCTGGAGCTTGGTGACCATGCCTCCCCGGCCCAGGACCCCGGCCCGTTTGCCCGCGGCTTTGAGCAGGACCGGGTCATTGGTCTCCACCTGGCTCAGCAGCCGGGCCTCCGGGAACTGGCGGGGGTCCCGGTCATAGAGGCCGTCGATGTCGGTGAGGATCAGGAGCAGGTCCGCGTCCACCAGGTTGCAGATTAGCGCAGCCAGGTTGTCATTGTCCCCGAATTTCAGCTCATCCGTGGCCACCGTGTCGTTTTCGTTGATAATGGGGATTACGCCCCATTCCACCAGGTTGCCCAGGGTGTTCCGGGCGTTCAGGAAACGCTTGCGGGACTCCAGGTCTTCGTGGGTCAGGAGAATCTGGGCCACTTTCAGGAGGTGGGCGGCAAAGGCCTCTTCGTAGACGTGCATCAAGATGCTCTGGCCCGCGGCGGCCACCGCCTGCTGCTGGGGCATACCGGTGGGGCGCTCAGCCATTCCCAGTTTGCGTAAGCCCGCGGCAATGGCCCCGGAAGAGACCAGGATAAAATCGCGGTCCTCTCCCAAGGCCGCGATTTCTCCCACCAGCCGTTGGATCAGGGGCAGATTGAGGCCTTCCGCGGCGGTGAGCACCGCGCTTCCCAGCTTCAGCACCACCCGCTTGGCCTTGCCCAGATATTTTTGGCGCATTGATTTCATAAGTAAATGACTTGCAGAGGTTTTGCGGGGGGAGGAGCCAGGGTCCTGAGGACCCTGCCCCTCCCCCCACACCCCCCTCGCCAACCCGCATATATTTAAAACTACTTGCTCCGAAGGGACATGGGAGTGGGGTTTGGGTCTATCTTTTCTAGTATGCCTTCATCTGCAAATTTTTGGTAGGGAATTTTCGGGGTTAGCCGCCGAGCAGAGTGTATTTTATCTGATCTGCGGCCGTCTCATACTAAGTTGCAGTCAAACCGCGGAAGTTTTGTAGGGGGGCACCCGTGTGTGCCCCCCAGGCGCCCGCAAAAACCTTATCCTCCGAACCCCCTGGATCAAGGTTACCATAGAATTAAGACGCCGCGGCGTTTGGGCGCACAGGGGCGGATACATGGGTCCGCCCCTACAGTTTAATACCTATTGATTGCGACATGGCATCAGAAGGGAGGAGGATCCTCCGCCTCAGGCGGGAACTCCGACCGCGCCGCCTCTGCCCAGAGGGTCTGGCGCAGGAGGGGGATGCCTTCCCCGGACTTGGCGGAAACCGTGAAGACCCGCAAGCCCTGGTCCTCATAGGCCCGGACCACCGCGTCCCTGGGAAAATCCGGGGGCAGCAGGTCCGTTTTACTCAAGACCACCAGGCGCGGCCGGGCTGCGAGCGCGGCATCGAAGGCGTCCATCTCCTCGTCCAGTTGCTTGAGCGGCGCCAGGGGCCGCTCCGGGTCCACGCCGCTTAAATCGATGACCAGGACCAGGAGCCGGGTGCGCTTGATGTGCCGCAAAAAGCGGTGCCCCAGGCCCTTGCCCAGGTGGGCCCCGGGGATCAGGCCGGGAATCTCCGCCAGGATCAATGGTTCCTGCAAATCCTCCCCGCTCAGGGCTCCTAATTGGGGACTTAGGGTGGTAAAGGGGAAGGCGCCCACCCGGGCCTGGGACGCGGTGAGGGCCTTGAGAAGCGTGGTTTTCCCGGCATTGGGCGCGCCCACCAGGCCCACGTCCGCCAGGATTTGCAGCTCCAGGCGCAGGCGCTGCTCCGTGCCCGGTTCCCCGGGTTGGGCGAAGCGGGGGGAGCGGAGTCGGGATGAGACGAAATGAGCGTTGCCTTTGCCGCCCCGGCCGCCCCGGGCTACCACCAGGCGCTCCCCGGGTGCGAGGAGTTCCGCCAGCAAGGCGCCGCTGTCGGGCTGAGAGATGAGAGTGCCTTGGGGTACGTAGATAATGAGGGGGGAGCCGTTCTTGCCGTGGCGGTCCTGGCCCTGGCCGCGGCCGCCTTTGTCCGCCTGGAAGATTTTGCGCCGCCTAAAAAGGCTGAGAGTGCGGGTGCCGGCCGCGGCCTCCAGGATCACGTCGCCGCCTCTGCCGCCGTCCCCGCCGTCGGGCCGCCCCTGGGGCCGGTGCCGCGCCCTTAGAAAACTGACGCAGCCGGCTCCCCCGGCGCCGCCCCGGACGGTGATCTCCGCCTCATCGGGAAAGGATTTCAAGCTGGGGGATAAACGCTGACCCGTTTGCGATCTTTGCCGAAAGCCTCAAAGGCCACCACCCCGTCGATCTTGGCGAACAGGGTGAAATCCCGGCCCAGGCCCACGTTGTTTCCGGGATGAATGCGGGTGCCCACCTGGCGCACCAGAATCGTGCCGGCCAGCACCGTTTGCCCGGCAAACCGCTTGACGCCCCGGCGTTTGCCGGCGCTGTCCCGGCCGTTCCGGGAACTGCCGCCCGCTTTTTTATGTGCCATGGTTCTAGTCCCTTATAAAAGAATCTCTTGAATCTGCAGGGCCGTATAAAGCTGCCGGTGCCCCTGTTTGCGCCGGTAACCCTTACGGCGCTTCTTCTTATACACCAGGATCTTTTTGCCCTGGCCCTGCCGCAATATCTGGCCCTTGACGCTGGCGTTGGCCACTAACGGCTGGCCGACCCGAACTTCCTCGCCGCCCACCATCAGCACCTGGTCCAAAACCACTTCCCCACCCCGCTCGCCGGGGAGCCGCTCCACCCGGAGGACATCGCCCGGGGAGACCCGATATTGTTTGCCGCCGGTTTGAATAATGGCGTACACTTTAGCCTCCTGCTAAATTACCGATAGACTGTTAATAATATCTGGTTTTCCCATCTTGTCAAGATGTACGGTGGATCGCCGGTTATTTTTTCCTCTGGGGAGCAACTGCCGAGCCGGTAATTGACAGGAATCCCGGGCCGGATTAAGATGTCCCAATTTACGCTGTGCGGGAAAAAAATATGCCTCCTTTGTCTGCCAAGAAAACCGCCCAAGGCTACGTGGTCATCCACGGCCATTTTTATCAGCCCCCCCGGGAAAACCCCTGGATCGAGCAAATCGAGGTGGAGACCAGCGCCGCGCCCTACCATGATTGGAACACCCGCATCAATGCGGAATGTTATACCCCCAACGGCTGCGCCCGCATCTTCGACGGCCAGCATCGCATCCTGGACATTATCAACAATTACCAATTCATCAGCTTCAACTATGGCCCCACCCTCTTGAGCTGGCTGGAGGCCAAGGCCCCCCTGGCCTACCGCCGCGTCCTGGATGCGGACCGTCGCAGTCTGGCCCGGCTGGGTCACGGCAACGCCATTGCCCAGGCCTATAACCACACCATCCTGCCGCTGGCCACCCCCAGGGACCGGGAGACCCAGATTGTCTGGGGACTCAAAGACTTTGCCCACCGTTTTCAAAGGCCCGCTGAATCCATGTGGCTGCCGGAGACCGCGGTCAATCTCCCCACCTTGGCCGCCCTGGCGCAACACGGCCTGAAGTTCGTCATCCTTTCACCCTTCCAGGCCGCGCGGGTGCGGCCCCTGGCCGGAGGCCCCTGGGAACGGGTGCAGGCCCATACCCTGGACACCACCCAGGCTTACCGCTGCTACTTGCCGGGCGGAGAGGGCAATCCTGGCAAGAGGCAGTATATCGAGGTCCTTTTTTATAACGGCGCCACGGCTGCGGACATCAGCTTCGGGGATCTCCTCCAGGACAGCAACCGTTTGGCGGAGCGCCTGACGGAAGGTTTCTCCGCTTCCACCCCCCGCCCCCAGATTTTACACGTGGCCACGGACGGGGAAAATTACGGGCATCATAAAAAATTCGGGGAACTGGCCCTGGCCCACGCCCTGACCCAGGCCCTGCCCCATAAAGGTTTCCAGCTCAGCAACTATGCCGCGTTCCTGGAGATGGCTCCCCCCCAGATGGAGGTGGAGCTCTATCTGGGCCCCACCGGGGCTGGCAGCTCCTGGAGCTGCGCCCATGGAGTGGAGCGCTGGCGCTCGGATTGCGGCTGTTCCACCGGCGGCCAGCCCACCTGGAACCAGAGGTGGCGCGCGCCTCTACGGGAGTCCTTTGACTTCTTAAATGAACGTCTGGCCGAAATCTTTGAGTCCCAAGGGCAAAAATATCTCCGGGACCCCTGGGAGGCCCGCAATGCCTACATTCAGGTGCTCCTGGAGCGCACTCCCGAAACTCTGGCCCGGTTCTTCGCCCAGGAAAGGGCCCCGGGCCTGGACCGGAACGACTGGGTGCCGGCCCTGAAGCTGCTGGAGATGGAGCGTCACGCCCTGCTGATGTACACCAGTTGCGGCTGGTTTTTCGCCGACCTTGCGGGCCTGGAGACCCTCCAGGTGTTGAAGTACGCGGCCCGGGCCCTGCAACTGGGCCAGGACTTCACCTCCGAGGTCCTGGAGGTCCCTTTTCTGCAATACCTGGAGCAGGCTGTGAGTAATCTTCCCGGTGCGGGCAGCGGCCAGGATCTTTATCTCCAGAAAATCAAACCCCTGGTGGTGGACTTCCCCAAGGTGGTGAACCAATGGGCCATCACCTGGCTTAAGGAGCGGGAAAGGCAGTGCCCCACCAGTATTTACCACTTCCGGGTGGAAACCCTGGAGGTGGATGAAAGGGCTCAGGGCTCTTTGATCATGGGAGCGGGGCGGCTCCGCCTCACTTCGGGCACAACTCTTAAGAATCAGCTTCTCAATTTTTTCACGGTCTTTATGGGGAGCTACCTCTACCGCACGCAAATCATGCCCAGCACCGCGCTCCAAGATTTTCACACCCTGAAACAGGAACTCTTTCAAGTGCTGGAAAACACCCCTGAAGACCTGGTCGCTTCCATGGCCCGGCGTCTGGGAGAACGCTATTACTCCTTCCACGATATGTTCCTGGAGGAGAAACACGAAATCTTCCAAGACCTGCTGCGCCATAATATGGAAGAAGCCCTGAGCGTCATTGCCCACAACTTCGAGGAAGCCAGGCCCCTATTAAAAGCCATGGCCGCAGAAGGGCTGCCCCTGCCCCGCCTCTTTCAGGCCGCCGGGGAAATCACCCTCAATCATGTGCTGGTGGACCTCCTTACAAAGCTGGAACTAGACCCGAGCTCGACCATCATTGCCGAAGAGCTCCTGGAATTGGTTCAGGAAGGGGTTCTACTAGGGTTGAAGCTGGAGTCAATGCGGGGAGCGCAGATTCTCGGGCGCATTTTAGACCGCCATCTTCAGGATCTGGCCACGGATTTTACCACGGCCAAGGCCTCTGGCCTGAAGCAATTCGTGGGACTGATGGGTCAGATTCCCATCACCCTGGAATTGACCGAAACCCAAAACCGGCTTTTCATCTTAATGGAGGAACGCTTTCCCAAGCTGGCGGCCCGGGCCGCGGCGGACCCCAAAGCCAGGTCCCTCACCCGGTTGCTCATCGAGCTGGCGGAGGCCCTCTCTTTCAGTCCGGTGCGGTATTTGAAAATGTTGGCTTGAGAGAAGCGGCAAGGGCTACGAGCCCTTGGCCCATAGATTACAAAGGAGGCCATGATGCCCCTGATGGCGCGGGTGCAGACAACAGTGGCGGAGACGATCCGTCTGCAACAGCAGTTTTGGCAGGAGGAGGGGGCGGCGGTGGTGGCTGCGGCCCGGATGCTGGCCGAGGCCTTGCGGGCCCGAGGCCGGGTGTTTATCTTTGGCAATGGCGGCAGCGCCGCGGACGCCCAACACCTGGCCGCAGAGTTCGTCAACCGCTTCCAGGTGGAGCGGCCGCCCCTGGCGGCCCAGGCCCTGACCACGGACACTTCCATTCTCACCGCGGTGGCCAATGATTACGATTTTAACGAAGTGTTCGCCAAACAAATCCTGGCCTTGGGCCGGGCCGGGGACGTGGCCTGGGGCATCAGCACCAGCGGCGAGTCCCCCAATGTAGTGCGGGGACTGCAGGCGGCCCGGGAGTTGGGTCTGAAATCCCTGGCCCTTTGCGGCCGGGACGGGGGGGCAGTGGCCCTGGCCGCGGATCTGCCCCTGATTGTGCGCTCCCGCAATACCCCCAGGGTCCAGGAGGTGCACATCACCATCGGCCATATACTCTGCGACCTGGTGGACTTCCAATTGTACCCGGAGAAATTCCGCCCAGAGGGGAGCAGATGAAAAAACCGGAACCCCTGAACCTTTCAGGCATCAGGACCTATAGCCTGAAAGACCGGCCTTCCAAAGTCAGCCAGCAGGACTTTGGCCAGCCCTGGCAGGCCGGGGGCAGCCTCCGGGAGTTTGTGGACCGACTGCCCCATATTCTCGCGGGCACAGCCCTGCGAGAGGTGGCCGGGGCCTGGGCCCGGGCGCGCCGGGAAGACTGCCAGGTGCTCCTGGGGATGGGGGCCCATCCCCTCAAGGTGGGGTTGAGCCCCATTATCATCGATCTGTTGCGGCGAGGCCTGATCACCGGCATGGCGGTAAACGGCGCGGGTATCGTCCACGACGCCGAAATCGCCATGGTGGGGCGCACCTCCGAAGACGTGGACCAGGTTCTAGGGTGCGGCCAGTTCGGCATGGCCCAAGAGACCGGGGAATTCCTCAACTCTGCCATCTCCTGGGGCGCGGGTCATAACCTGGGACTGGGGGAGGCCGTGGGCCGGCGCCTCCTGGAGTCCGATTTCCCTTATAAGCACCTGAGCCTCCTGGCCGCAGCCGCGGAATTGCAAGTGCCCCTGACGGTGCATGTGGCGGTGGGCACGGACATCATCCACCTGCACCCCTCGGTGGACCCGGAGGCCCTGGGCGCTACCACCCATTTGGATTTTCGCGTTTTTGCCGCCATGGTCAGCCGCCTGGCCGGCGGCATGTACCTCAACCTGGGCTCCGCGGTGATCATGCCCGAGGTCTTCTTGAAGGCCGTGACCCTGGCCCGGAACCTGGGCCATAAGGTGGAGCCCCTGACCACCGTCAATCTGGATTTCGTGCAGCACTACCGCCCCCTGACCAACGTGGTGCGGCGGCCCACCGCGGGCGTGGGCCAGGGCTACGCCCTGACCGGGCACCACGAATTGCTCTTGCCGCTGCTGGCCGCCCTGGTGGTGGAGGAACAGGAGGGCCCCCATGGCCACTGACATCGTCATTACCGCCGGCGACCAACGCCTGGAAGGCTTTTTGACGGACACCCCCACGGCCCGGGCCCTGGCCGCAGCCCTGCCCATCACCGCCGCGGCCCATCTTTGGGGGGAGGAGATTTATTTCCCGGTGCCCCAGGTGGTGGCGGACCTGGACGATACCGCGGCCGTAGTGGTGAACGTCGGCGATCTGGGCTACTGGCCCACGGGCAAGGCCTTTTGTATGTTTTTCGGGATGACTCCCGCCAGCGTGCCGGGAGAAATCCGCCCGGCCAGCGCCGTGAACCTGGTGGGCCGCGTCCACGGCGACCCCTGCTGCCTGAAATTGGTGCCGGAAGGGGCCACCGTGCGCATCGAGAAAAAATAGTGTAAAATAAGGAGCCAGGGGCTGCGGGCCCCTGCCCTCCCTTATTCTTCTGGTTCCCAAGTTGTACTTGGGAACCTATTTTGCCTACCAAGTTTAACTTGGGGGGATAAAGTCTATCGTAGGGCGCGTCTTACGCGCCAAAACGGTGCGTGAGACGCACCCTACATAATTCTTCAGAGGTTGACATAAATGCCCATTTTTGAGTTCCGTTGTCAGGCTTGCGGTCATGAATTTGAAAAGCTGGTCTTTGGCAGTGATGAAGTGGAGTGCCCCTCCTGCCACCAGAAACAGGTGGAGAAGCTGATGAGCGCCTGCTCGGCCAAGGTGGGCTACAAGTTCACCGCTACGTCCAATCCCAAAGGGGCTTCCTGCTCCGGGTGTTCTTCCGGCTCCTGCAGCACCTGCCACTAAAGAGGCGCTAAGGCAAGGCATTCCGGGTAGGGGCAGGCATCTGGCCCGCCCGCGTGGCGGGCCACGCGGGCGGGCGAGACGCCCGCCCCTACGATTTTTTATGATTTCCCGGTGAGCCTCAGGCTCATGCATGACGATCATGAACCGAAAACCGAAAACCGAAAACCGAAAACCGGCTCGCCTGCGCCTCGGCACCCGGGGGAGCGCCCTGGCCCTGGTCCAGTCCAACTGGGTCAAGGCCCGGATCGAGGCGCGCCATCCCGGCCTGCCGGTGGAGCTGGTGATCATCAAGACCAGCGGCGACAAGCTGAAAGACGTACCCCTGGCCCAGGTGGGCGGCAAGGGCCTCTTCATCAAGGAGATTGAAGAGGCCTTATTTGCCGGGCAGGTGGACCTGGCGGTGCACAGCCTGAAGGACATGCCCGCGCTGGTGCCCGAGGGCCTGGTGATCGCCGCGGTCCCCCCCCGGGAGGACTGCCGGGACGCTTTTATCTCCCACCATTACCCCACCTTGTCCGCCATCCCCCCCGGGGGCCGGGTGGGCACCGGCAGCCTGCGCCGCCGGGTGCAGCTTCTGAACCTGCGGCCCGATCTGGAGATCGTCCCCATCCGGGGCAACGTGGACACCAGGCTGCGGAAGATGGCGGAACAGGGCCTGGACGCCCTGGTGCTGGCGGCCGCGGGGCTGGCCCGCCTGGGGCTGTCCCACCTCAGCCAGGGTTTTCTGTCTACCCGGGAGATGCTGCCGGCCATCAGCCAGGGGGCCCTGGGGCTGGAGACCCGGGCCGATGACGCCCGGGTGCTGGAGTTGATTGCCTTTCTGGACGACCCGGTGACCCATACCGCGGTGAGAGCGGAACGGGCCTTCCTGGCCCGCCTGGAGGGAGGCTGCGTAGTGCCGGTAGCAGGCCTGGGCCAGCTCCGGGACGGCGTCCTCACCTTCCAGGCCCTCATCGGGGACCTGGAGGGCCGGAATCTCATCAAGGGCGAAATCAGCGGCCCGCCGGCCGCGGCCGGCACCCTGGGGCGCAGCCTGGCGGAGCGTCTCCTGGACCAGGGCGGCCGGGAAATCCTCTCGAAAATTTACGGGCGGCCGGTTTAGCCTCCTTTCTTAGCAAATCCTCATAAATTCTCACTCCGGTCAATATCTGGGGGACTCGTGCTTTCTTGACATTCTGCCGATAAAGGCATAAAATAAATATGTTTCCAAAAGCAGGGGGAGTAAAATCATGCAGGGACGCAGGGGGATCGTCCGGCTGGCCGTGATGGCGCTGCTGGCGGTGGGCATTTGCCTCCCAGGGAAGGCGGCGGCTGGAGACGCCGATTTCTGGAGTGGCAATGCGCCCATCCTCTCCATTGCCTCCCCCTCCCCCCTGGATGCCCAGACCATCGGGGAAAGGCCCGAGCCGCCGTCCTCCAAGCTGAAAATGCTGGCCCCCGGCCTGGGGTTGGAAAGCGACCAGCCAGGCAGCACCACCCTGAACCTGACCAACAACTTGCAGATGAACATCTCTTTCCTGTATAACCGGGCCAGCTCGGCGCTGGACCCCGGGCGGCACCGCGACTCCCTGCCCCTGTTCAATTATTCCATGGATTACCATCTGCTGCCCAACTTCAAGGTGGGTTTGAGCGGCTATCTCTATTACCCTTATGGTGAACACAGTTATTCTTTGAATCTCTTGAACCGGCCCTTCGGCGACCGGGTGATCGGCCTGGGACCGGGGATTAAATACGACCTGGGCCGGTGGAGTTTTATCATCAAGACCCAGATGGAAACCGGCACCCACGACCAACACGATATGCAGAACTGGCTGCGGGTCTGGTATGCGTTTTAGATCCGGTTTCGGTTTTCGGTAAAAAAGATATCTCCACGACATAACCTTTCCCGGTGCGCTTTTCCTCTCCCTTAATTCCCGGCCGTTTTCTGCAGCGGAAGCAACGTTTTCTGGCCGAAATCGAACTGGCCGGCGGGAGCCCGGTCTGGGCCCACGTGCCCAATACCGGGGCGTTGCGGGGCTGCCTGGTACCGGGCCAGGAGGTCTTGCTGACCGCAGACGGCCGTCCCGGGCGCAAGACCCAGTACACCTGGCGTTTCGTTAAGGGGCCGGCAGGCTGGATCTGCATCGACACCCTGGCCCCTAACCGCCTGGTGGCCGGGGCCCTGGCCGGGTCCGGCCTCCCGGGTATCCCCAAACCCTTGCAGGTGCGGCCGGAAGTCTCCCTGCCCCAGGGAAGCCGCCTGGATTTTGTCCTGGATTACGGGAAAAATTTGGCGTTTTTGGAGATCAAGAGCGTCACCTGGGTGGAAGAAGGAGTGGCCCTGTTCCCGGATGGCGTGACGGCCCGGGGCCGCCGTCATCTGCAAGAGTTGATGTCCCTGGTGCGCCAGGGCCATCGGGCCTGGCAAATCTTCGTGGTGCAGCGGGAAGACGCCCGGGTCCTCAAGCCCGCGGCCGGGCTGGACCCGGCTTATGCCCGGGAACTGGCCCTGGCTGCGGATCATGGGGTAAAAATTTTGGTTATCCAAGAAAAGGTGGCGCCCCCGGAAATTAATCTTGCCTCGACCCTGCCCTTTGATTTATCATAAGCACCCGGTAAAGCGCGCCACCAAATCCATGCTTTTGAAAGACAAATCCCTTAAGAGTCAGAAACGATGAACGCTGCTGCTGTGAATAACAATATCCGGGTGTTTACCGGCAACGCCAACCCGGAGTTGGCCCGGAAGATATGTGACGAACTCTCCATGCCCCTGGGACAGGCCCTGGTCACCACCTTCAGCGACGGCGAAATCCGGGTGGAGATCGGGGAAAACGTCCGGGGCCGGGACGTTTTTTTGATTCAGCCCACCTGCCCGCCGGCCAACCATAACATCATGGAACTCCTGGTCATGATCGACGCGGTGAAACGGGCCTCCGCCCGGCGGATCACCGCGGTCATTCCTTACTTCGGCTATGCCCGCCAGGACCGGAAAGTGGCTCCCCGGGTGCCCATCACCGCCAAGCTGGTGGCGGACCTCATCTCCACCGCCGGGGCGCACCGCGTCCTCACCATGGACCTGCACGTGGGCCAGATCCAGGGATTCTTCAACATCCCGGTGGACAACCTCTACGGCTCCCCCATCATGATCCCATATATCCGGGAGAACTTTCAGGACGACCTGAGCATCGTCTCTCCGGACGCGGGCGGCGTACCCCGGGCCCGGGCTTATGCCAAGAGGCTGGCTGCCACCCTGGGCTTGATCGACAAACGCCGGGATGCGCCGGGCAAGGCCAAGGCCTTGAACCTCATCGGCGAGGTCTTGGGCAAAGAAGTGGTCATCATGGATGACATCATCGACACCGGCGGCACCCTGTCAGAGGCGGCCAAGGTAATCATGAGCCGGGGGGCGCTCAGCGTCAACGCCTGTTGCACCCACGCGGTGCTTTCCGGCCCCGCGGTGGAACGGGTGACGGAATCACCTTTGAAACGCCTGGTAGTCACCGACACCATCCCCTTAGGCGAGCGGGCCAAGGCCTGCCCCAAGATCGTACAGCTCTCCGTAGCCAATATCTTCGCCCGGGCCATCCTCAACATCCACCGGGAAGACTCCATCAGTTCCTTGTTCGAGATTCACTTTTAAGACTCAAGAAAGGCTTATGGGGAGGGGCTTGATTCCTGGGGGGGCGCACCACCTGTGCGCCCAGCCCCGGGCGGCCGCACGGGACCGCCCCTACGGTTTATCTGGTTGAGGGCAGTTATGGTGTTATGGTGCGTGAAACGCACCATACGGGAGATCAATCAAGGGTAGAACCCCACCCTTTTGTTTCTCTTCCCAGGCCCGGCGGATCACCCGGGCGGTGAATTCGGGGAGAGCGAGGCGGTCCAGGTCTGCCAGCGGCGTAAACCGGGCGTCAGTGACATCCGAAGCCGGGCGTAATTCTCCAGCCTCATAATCGCAAAGAAAATCCACCAGCACATAATGGTAAGGAATGCCGCCTTGGGGGTCCCGGAAAATCCGGTCAAAAACTGCGGTGATCCCCAGGATGCGCACGGTCAGCCCCACTTCCTCCAACAGTTCCCGCTGCAGGGCCGCCTCCAGGGTTTCCCCCAATTCCACCAGCCCCCCCGGGAGACTCCAGGAACCCAGGGCCGGCTCCTGGCCCCGGAGCACCAAGAGGACCTCTTCTTCCCGGAAGATAACGGCCCCCACGCCTACGAGGGGCTGCTCTGGATAATGTCTTTTAATTTTGGTTACCTCAGAGAAAATCGGCTAAAGAGATAGAGGCGCAATAGCTGTCAGCTTTCAGCTATCAGCTTTTAATCTTTGGCTGAAAGCTGACCGCTGATAGCTGAAAGCTCTCTCTTGATATCACATTTCCACCCTCAACGATCTTTTCACCCGGATCGCGGCCTCGCCCCCCACGGGGCAGACATGCTCACAGTGGCCGCAGCCGATGCAGCGGTCTGGGTGGACCACGGGGAGCTTGACCTTCACCTTCTCACCCTTTAGGTTGATGACTTCCTCCTCATTATAGTGGATGGCCTTGGGATCGACCGGGCAGTGTTCTTCGCAGACCAGGCAGTCCGCGCCTTCGGTGTAAGCGATGCAGCGGCTGCGGTTGATGAACGCGGTCCCCAGGGCGGCAGTCTGTTTTTCCTTCAGGGGCAGCAAAGGGATGGCGCCGGTGGGGCAGACCTGGCCGCAGAGGTTGCAGGAATAGGCACAGTAACCCAGGCGGGGGATCAGCCTGGGTGTATAGAGCCCTTCCAGGCCGGCTTCCCAAAGCACGGGTTGCAGGCCGTTGGTGAGGCAGACCTTCAGACACTGGCCGCAGCGGATGCAGCGGTTGAGGAATGCTCCTTCGTCCTGAGCCCCGGGGGGGCGGATCAGATACTCCTCAGGCCGCTTGGCCAAAGAACCTAAGCGCAGCAGGGGCACTGCGGCCACGCCCGCGGCCAGGGAGGTGATCACCTGGCGGCGGCCCAGGTCCAGGGGCGCCCGGGGGGCCTTGGAGCGCCAGGAGAATTGGACCCGGTCCCCCTTCTCGCAACGGTCCAGACAACTGAGGCAGAGCTGGCATTCGGCGTTCGCATGGCGGGCGGGCTTCCCCGGCGCAAAAGCCGCCATTTTGCAGATCTGGAGGCAGTCGCCGCAGTCGGGGCAGAGCGCCGTGGGCCGCCGCCGCAGGCGGGAAAACCGGGCCAGCAGGCCGTACAGGGCCCCCAGCGGGCACAAAGCCCGGCACCAGAAGCGCCGGTCCACCCGTTCCGCGGCCACCACCAGGGCAAAGAGGATCAGGGTGAAAAAGGGCAGGAGATAAACCAGGGGTTTAAAGGGCAGGACCGCAGCCTTTAAAGCCTGATAGACCGGTTCGCTCAAGTAAGTTACCGGCGGCCCGAAGCGATAGAGGACGAGGCTCGTCTTTTCCACCCCGTAGCCGAACGCGGGATAAAAGACGATGGCCAGGGAGCGGTAGAGCAGGGAGAGAGGGTCGAACAGCCCCACTAGGTTCAAGGAAAAGGGCGCGGCCACCAACAGGGCGATGAGCAGATAGTATTTGCCCCGGCGCCAGTGCGCGGCCACGCCGCGATCTTCCCGAGGCCTGAAAAGCAAGCGGCGGCAGCCGTCCAGGGCCGTGCCCATGGGGCAGACCCAGCCGCAGAAAAAGCGGCCCAGGACCAGGGTCAGGGCTACGAACACCAGGGACCAGCAGAGCCCGGCCACCCAGGGGCTGAACCCCAGCACATGGGCGGTAAAGATCAGGGGGTCGAAGCGGAAGAAGAGGTCCACCGGCCATGCCAGGATGTCCCGGCCCACGTATTCGGCCTTGAGGAAAAGAAAGACAAAAAGGGTGAAAAACAGAATCTGGGAAACACGCCGCAGACGCACCCAGAGGTGACGTTTAGGGGAAATCGTTTGGTTATTCATGGGTCAGTTTAGTCGATGTTTTGGATGGTAAACTCATATATAAGGTAAATTATCACGAAAATGTCCTGAAAAGGTTCCTGGTGCAACGTTTAGTCTTCGATCAGCTTACCACTGGTCGCGAAAAACTTAAGTTTATCGCTCTTGTGTGGATACCCCCGGAATTCTTGCATCTTCCACGGGTCCAGGTCTGACAGCGGCACGCCCGCCTTTTCCAACACCTCTTTGGCGGGTAGAAAGATGGCATTCTCCTCATCCATCACCCGCAAAATCACCAAGGTATAGTCCGGTTTAAACTCGGTTTTGACAATGCGGCCGGCGACCACTCCGGTAACCTTCAAATTGGCGTCCTTGGGGTTACGCGTCAGATCTTTGGGGCGTTTGATTTTATCCGGATCGCCCAGAGGCAGAACCGAGTCGATTTTCCATTTGCCGGTTTCTTTCTGGAAGACGATCATCTCTTCCATCCGCAGGCGGGGCCGTTGTATTTCGGGCATGTTGGCAAACTGCCCGAGCAGATAAAGCGTTGCCTTTTGACTGTTCTTCCCCCAGGAGACGTGCTGAATTTGATAAGACTCAGGTACTTGGGCCCGAGAGAGCAACAAAAAGTAGTCGCGATCCTCTTTTTTCCCGAGCTGGGCGCGGATTTCCTTTTGCTGGGCCGCGGTGCGCATTGAAAGCATTTGGTTTATGTCACCCGCTTTTGCGGCGACATTATAGGCGTCCAATATGCGCCCAAATTCCGAGGCATCTTGAGCAATAGCCGCATTGACTACTGCCGCGCTGATCAATAGCCCGATAACCCAAAAAAACGACCTTGGGAACATGGATTGAGTCCTCTCGGTGATGGTAGTTAACCAGTAAAGATGGAAATGGTTTTTCGTTTAGGTCGTCTTATATCCGTAGCGATGGCGCCTCCGTCCCGGGGAAAAAAAGCAGAGCCAGGAAATTAATGGGGACGATTCGCCTTAGAATCGGCAGGACTGGCTTTTCGGTCAAGACCGGCGGACCTTTTTAGTAATTTTAGTCCAAAGGGACACTTTGCGGAGCAGATGCCGCAGACGTGCCCTTCATGGCACTGGTGATAATTCGCTTTCTTCCAGCGGTCGCAGACCCCGGGGTCCAGGATGGCTTCCCGGGGCAGGCCGGGAGACCAGAGGCCGCCGCTCAGCGCCCCGGCCGGACAGGCCTCGACGCAGCGGCGGCAACTGCCGCAAAAGCTGCGGGTTACCGGGGGGTCCGCACGGGAGATCCAGATCGGTAAAAACCGTGCCCAGGCGCACCCAGGAGCCGAATTTATGGGTGACCAACTGGCAATGGCGGCCGATCCAGCCCAATCCTGCCCGGGTAGCCGCAGTTTTGTGGGGGAAGTCGCCTTTGATGTTTACCGGGTCGCTGCGCACCGACGCAGCCAACGGCTGGGCGCGAAAGCCCCGGCTGTTGATGGCGGCGGCCAACATTGACGCCAGCTCATTAATCTGGCGGTTCACCCGGTCATATTCGTTCGCATAATCCTGGGTTGGGCCATAGCGGACCCCGGCCATCACCTGGGGGTTTACGGGGACTACCCAGGACAGGGCGACGGGGAACCCCCTGCCCTCATTATCCTGGGGGGTAGAGAATCCGCGCAGATCGGCTGCACCCCAATGGGCCACCTGCTGCTCCTGCATCCATAGGGTCAGCCAGGAGGGGAAGGAAGTCAAGGAAACTGGCAAAACTTAGGTTTCTCTCCTGCAAATCCTCTAGCGGCTCTTCCAGGTGATTTAATGCTATTAACGATTATAAACAATCCTGGGAGCGGAAACCGGCGCGGGTTTTACTCCCTAGATGACTTTAATCTTGTCCAGGTCCATCTCCCCCAGGCCCGCTTCATAGGATTTGGTGATATAGCCGATATCCCCGGGTTTCAGCCCGAACAGGCCGGTGCCGTAAGCGTCCAGAGCCACGGGGTCGGCGCCAGCGAAGACCAGGTTTTTCACTTCCACGTCTTCTTTCTTGCCGCCGGAAGGGCCGTTGCGCACCATGATGCGGGTGGCGTCCAGGACGTGCAAATCCGGGCGCAGAATCAGATTCATGTCCGAGATGTTCTGGTGCAGGCCCACGTGGATGCGGCCCCGCCAGCCGCCGATGGCTCCCATCATGTTCTTCAGACACATGGTGAGGCGGGATTCCGCATGCTGTTTGGCGATGGGGATATTAATGAAACGATCCGCTTCCAGGATATCCTTGTAAAAGTACCACTTCTTCAGGGCCTTGGCCCCCTCCACCTTCAACTCCACAAAGCGGCGCTCATCCACAAACTCAACCACCGCCCGGGGGTCTTTGAGGCCTTCCACCGCATCCTGGATACCGCTGTTTTTGTAGGCCTTGCGGGCGTCGTGGCAGGTGCGGTCCAGGACTTTCACCTTTTTGGCGCCCGCGTCCAGACAGAGCTGCACCACCTGGCGCACCACGTCCGGATGGGCATTGGCCGCCAGTTCCGGGGGCCGGTCCCAGGCCATATTGGGCTTGACCACCACCACTTCCCCGGAGTTGACGAATTTCTTCATCCCCCCCAGGGCCTGGATGGCCTCCCCGGTGATCTGGGCGTAATTAGTGCCCTGGACCTTGGCCAGGACAGCCTGGGGCTTTTCCTTGGGGGCCATGGCCCACATTTCCTGGGGCATGACCATCCCGGCCCCGGCCGCGGTGCCCAGGGTCGCCAATCGCTTGAGAAACTCCCGCCGCTGCATGCAGCGCCTCCATATTTGCAAGAGTAATTCTGAGGGAGGAGGTCAGGGGTCGAGGGCCCTTGCCCCCTCAGACTCTCTCCCCTCTGGCATTTAGTAATGACAGCAACGCCGCCTTTGCCAAAAACTTATGTAGGTTGGTAACAGGGGAGGAAGGGCAAAGGCAAGGGCTTCAAACCCCTGGTTCCTCCCCTCACAAACCTATAATTGGTCTAGTCTAAACAGCGCTCCTTGGGTTTGCAAGTTTTTCTTGACAAGGAGCGGGACTCCCTTTATGACTAAGGAGTCATCAAACTGACCTGGAAGTCATTATGCCTCACTCCCCCAGACCTACCAAGAAAGAAGTGGTTACTGCCTTCCGCACCCGGGAGATCATAGCTGCGGCCCGGAAGCTTATGGAGGAACGCGGCCTGGAGGCCGTCACCATGGAGGAAATCGCCGGGGCCGCAGGGGTGGCCAAGGGCACCATCTATCTCTATTTTCCCAGCAAGGACGAATTGATCCAGGCCCTCATCACCCAGGTGGGAGAAGGCTTGCTCCAAGATATTGAGGCCGTGAGCAAAGGCTCCGGCTCCCCCGCCGAGAAGATCCAGCGGGTTGCCACCCTGCTGCTCCAATGTCTCACCAAGGCAAGGGCCTTATACCCTATATACGCCAGGGACTCGCACCGGGCCAGGCAAGGCCCCTCCCAGGGATACTTGCGCCAACTCCAGGAGAGGGAAGAGCAATTTTTTAATCTGGTGACTCCGGTCTTTGCCCAGGGCATCAAATCAGGACAATTTATCTCCGCCAACCCCAGGCTTCTCACTTTTATGTTGCGTGGCCTGGTGCGCAGTATAGGTTATTATCAGATGAGCGAAGGGCAGGAAGAAGTTATTAAGGAGGCCTTGCCGGTCCTGCTGACTTTGCTCTCCTCGGGCCTGACCCCGAAATCTCCTATGGCGGCAGAGGTGACGCACCCATGAGGTTCCGCAGTACCCAGCGCCGGTTTTTTCTCGGGCTATTGATTTGGGGCCTGTTGGCAGTTCCCGGCAGTGCCGCCGAGCCCCCGCCTTCTTTGACCCTGAAGGACGCTTTGCGCCTGGCCTGGAAGGCCAACCCCGGCCTGCAGGTGAGCCGTTTGCAGTCCCTCATCGCCGGCGAAGAGGTGGTGCGGGCCCGCTCCGGCTTCCTGCCCACCGTCAAGTCGGAGGTGAGCCAAACCATTTATGATAATGAAGTCCAGGCGAAAATTGCGTCTAACGCCTTTCCCGGGGGAGGTGCGGGAATACCCGGTAAATACTTTACTTTTCCCTCCACCAACCGCAATTTCTGGAGCAGCAAGGTTTACCTGGATCAGACCATCTTCGATTTCTGGGGCACCCCGTCCCGCTACCAGGCCGCGGTCCTGGGCAAATCGGCCAGCCTCCTGGATACCGCCAAGACCCGGGACGACCTTTTCCTCAATGTCTGCCAGGGCTATTTCACCACCCTGCGGGCCCAGAAGATGGAGACGGTAGCCCAGCAGGAGGTCGTGGACCTCAAGGCCCACCGGAAGATCGCCCAGGATCAATACGAGTTCGGGGTAGTCACTTACAATGACGTCCTCCAGGCCGAAGTCTCCCTGGCGGACGCCGAGCAGCGCCTCATCGTGGCCAAGACCGACACCATCAACATCCGCTCCGCCCTCAACAAAGTCCTGGCCCTGCCGGTGTCGGCCGCCACGGTGCTCAAGGACGAAAAGCTGGAGACCCGGCCCTGGGGCCTGGAGGATGCCACCAACGCGGCCCTGAAGCAGCGCAGCGACCTCAAGGCCTCCACCCGTCGCATCTCGCAGCAGGAAAAAGTAGTGACCCAGACCAGGTCCCAGTTTTTCCCCCGGTTTTACACCCAGGCGGGCATGAATTATCAGCATAACGATTATATGTTGCATGACACCCAATGGTTCGGCATCTTCGGCATGCAGTGGACCATGTTCTCCGGGTTGGACACCAAGGCCCAGCTGGCCCAGGCCAAGCTGAAGGTACATCAACTCCAGGAACAGCATCGGGACCTGAATGACCAGGTGCGCCTGGATGTGCAGAATGCCTTCCTCAAGGTCAAAGAGACTGCGGACCGGATCCGCACCACGGAAAAGGCCGTGAAGCAGGCGGAAGAAAACCTGCGTCTCAATGAGGAGCGCTACCAGGAACAGGTGGGCACCGCCACCGACGTCATCGACGCCGACACCCTGCTCACCAAGACCAAGGTCAATTACTGGACGGCCGTCTACGACCACCAGATGGCCAAGGCCCAGATGTTATGGGCCATGGGGGGGATCAACAACCTGCTCCCCCAGGAGAAACCCGGCAATGCTCCATAAAACCTCGGTCCGTCTCAGCCTGGGGCTGGTGCTCCTTCTGCTGGCGGGAGCCGGCCTGGGTTACTGGTATTATATCCACCTCTTTGTGGGCACGGATGACGCCTATGTGAGCGGACACGTGGGGGTGGTCTCCCCCCGGGTGCCAGGAAGGGTCGTGAAAGTGCTGGTGGATAACAACCAACAGGTGAGGCCCGGAGAGGTGCTCATGACCCTGGACCCCGCGGACTTCCAGGTGGCCGTGAACCAGGCCGCGGCCAACCTGGCCCGCCTGCGCCAGGACCTGGCCCAGAGCTACGTCAAGGTCTCCACCGCCCGGGCCAAGGTGGCCCAGGCGCAAGCCAATTTCAACCATGCGGTGACTGACCGGAAACGCTATACCGCCCTCTATGAGCGCCGCACCGTGGCCAAACAGACCCTGGACCGGGTGAACACCAATTTCAAGGTGACCAAGGCTGAGGTGGACCAGGCCCAACAGGAAAAGCGGGAGGCCCTGGCGGCCATCGGCGGCTCCACCAGCATCCCCTTGGAGGAGCAGCCGGCCATCAAAGAGGCCGAAGCGAAACTGGAACAGGCCCGCCTCAACCTGGGTTACACCCAGGTCAAGGCGGACATCGAGGGCTATGTGACCAAACGGCAGGTGACTGCGGGCAACTGGGTCCAGCCGGGACAGCCTTTGATGATGCTGGTGCCCCTGCAGACGGCAGAATTGTGGATTCAGGCCAATTATAAGGAAACCCAGCTGACCAACGTTTATGTGGGCCAGCCCGCGGCGGTGCGGCTGGACACCTATCCGGGGGTCGAATTTAAAGGTAGGGTGGCCTCCATTATGGCCGGCACCGGCTCGGCTTTCTCGCTGTTGCCGCCGGAGAACGCCACCGGCAACTGGGTAAAGGTGGTGCAGCGCATTCCCGTCAAAATCGTGCTCCTCCCACCTTTTCCCGGGAACATGCCCCTGCGCCTGGGGATGTCCTGCGAGGTCACCATCGACACCCGCAAGCGCACCGGCCTGCGGTTGCTGCCCGCGGGGGGAAGTGAGTGAGCAGTAGAATTATAGGGCGTGCCGTGCACGCCGCACCATGGCGGCCACGGGCCGCCCTACATCTGCTCACAGCTCACAGATCCCCGGCCTTCCCTGCAAAATCTCCTGAATAATGACTAACAACGCCGCCAACGCCCCGGTGTCAGTGAACAAATGGCTCATCACCATCGCGGTGATGGCTGGCACTTTCATGGAGATCGTGGACACCACGGTGGTCAACGTGGCCCTGCCGCATATCGCTGGGGCCCTGGCCTCCTCGGAGGACGAAACCACCTGGATCTTGACGGCCTATCTGGTCTCCAACGCCATTATCCTGCCCATCACCGGCTGGCTCTCGGCCCTGATCGGCCGCAAGCGCTTCCTGATGCTTTGCCTGGCCCTGTTCACCGTCAGTTCCATGCTCTGCGGCGCGGCTACCAATCTGGGGATGCTCATCGTCTTCCGCATCATCCAGGGGGTCGGCGGCGGCGCACTCCAACCCATTTCCCAGGCCATTCTCCTGGAAACCTTCCCGGTGCAGGAACGGGGCATGGCCATGGCCATCTGGGGCATCGGGGTGATCATCGCCCCCATTGTCGGGCCGGTCATGGGCGGCTGGGTCACCGACAACCTCACCTGGCGCTGGGCCTTTTACATCAACCTGCCCATCGGCATCATGTCCCTGCTGCTGACCTTTCTCTTCATTTTCGACCCGGATTACCTCAAGAAGCAGCGGGCCGGCAGCATAGACTACTGGGGGCTGGGGTTATTGGTGGTAGCCCTGGGGGCCCTGCAGATAGTGCTGGACAAGGGGGAGCGGGAAGACTGGCTCTCTTCGGCGTTTATTTTCCGCCTGGCCATTATGGCGGTAGTGGCCCTGGTGATCCTCATTTACCATGAGCTCAAAACCCGGCACCCGGTGGTGGACCTGCGCCTGTTCAAGGAGCGCAACTACGCCGCCGGCACCACCATCATGTTCTTTTTCGGGTATGTCCTGTACGGCAGCATCATGCTCCTGCCGCTCTATCTCCAAACCATGATGGGCTACGACGCCACCCTGGCGGGCTGGGCCCTGGCCTTCGGGGGCATCGGCTCGATTTTGATTATGCCGGTGGTGGGCCGCTTGACCATGGTGATGGACAGCCGCAAAATTGTCTTTGTGGGACTGGTGATCAATGCCTATGCGGTCTATCTCATGAGCCAGTACAATACCGACATTAATTTTTTCCACGCCTGGTGGCCCCGTTTCGTCCAGGGCTTTGGCCTGGGCTCCACCTTCGTGGCCCTCACCACCCTCACCATGTCCCGGGTCTCCCAGGAAAAAATGGGGAATGCCACCGGCATCTTCAACCTGATGCGCAACCTGGGCGGCTCCTTCGGCATTGCCACCGCCACCACCCTGCTCTCCCGCCGCAGCCAGTTCCACCAGAGCCGGCTGGTGGAGCATCTCACCCCCTTTAATCTGTCCTTCGGCGATTGGCAGCACCGCATCTCCCAGGCCCTCCCCGACCTGGGGAGCAACTGGCAATGGTGGAACGCGCCCCAGGTCCTGGCCGGGCTGTATAATGAGACCGTAAGGCAGGCCAGGATGCTGGCCTTTTGCGACGACTACCACTTTTTTACCATCGTCTTCCTCTGCCTCCTGCCCCTGGTCCTCCTCATGCGGCGCCTGCCCCGGACGCACCCGGAAGAAACGAAATAAAGGGGAGAAATACACCTGAACGCTTGCTATTATCCGCAGAAAACCCTATACCCTTTCTCTAGCTAAAGCGAATAGCAAAAGGATTTCCCCAAGGACAGCCGCTTGCGTAAGCTTAATCTGATATTGGTAGCCATTGCCGTATGCTTTCTCATCTGGATCATGGACCGGGTGGGTTGGGCCACCCTGGGCCGGAATCTGCTGCAGGTGGGCTGGTATTGGCCTTTGTTGCTTCTGCCCTATGGCCTGGTAAACCTGTTGGAAGCCGTCTCCTGGAAGTTCATCCTGGTGAACCGGGAGCACCGGCCTTCCCTTAACCGCCTTTTTTGGCTCCGGCTGGGGGGAGAGTCCCTGAACCAGCTCACGCCCACGGCCAGCCTCGGGGGCGAACCCTTTAAGGCTGCGGCCCTGCATACTAGGGGGGTTTCCTGGGATGAAGCCACCGCCTCGGTGGTGATTCACAAGGGCATCCTGGTATTAAGCCTGGCCCTGTATATCTTTCTGGGACTGGCCCTGGCCCCTTTTCTGCTGCCCGGGGCCTCCTCCCACCTGGTGATCATGAGTCTGGCCGCGCTGGGACTGGCTGCAGCCGGCGGCGCTTTTGTCTTTGCCCAGCGCCGGGCCCCCTGCACCACCGGCATCCGTCTCCTGGACCGTTTAGGTTTCTGCCCCGCGGCCTTAAAAGAGAAGGAAGAGACCTTCAATAATGTGGATGCCCGCATGGCCGGATTTTACCGGGAATATCCGGGCCGCTGCCTCCTGGCCTTTACCCTATTTTTCCTCAGTTGGGCCTTGCATGGCGTGGAAGTCTACCTGATGTTCTGGTTGCTGGGACACCCTATCGGCTGGAGCCTAGCCATCTGCCTGGATGCCCTGGCCATGCTCTTCACCGCCTTGGGATTCTTTATCCCCGCGGCCGCGGGGGTGCAGGAGGGGGGCAACATTCTGCTCTCTCTGGGGTTCGATCTGGGGATGGTCCTGGGAGTGGCCTTCAGCATCTTGAGAAGGATCCGGGAGGCCTTCTGGCTGTCCCTGGGATTGGTTGCCGTCTCCCGGGAGAAATAAAAAGATTCACCATGGAGGCACAAAGACACAAAGAGGCACAAAGACATTTTTTTTAGGTTTGGCGGCTCGCCGCCAAAACTGAAAATTATTTCTCTGTGATTCTCTGTGTCTCAGTGTCTTTGTGGTGAATCTTTTTTCTAGCGCAGCATGCGGAACGCGGTCTGCTTCAGGCGGCGGATCTCTTCTTCGGCGCGGCGCAGGTTTTTCTGATGGATGGCATCCCGGATTTTGCGGACGATCTCATCCAGTCGCAAGGGCTTGAACACGTAGTCGGTGTGTTCCAGATAAATCATCCGGGGGGTCTGGCTGCGGCGCTGCAGCATGACAATGAAGCGCATGGTGGGGTCCCGGTCCCGGACGCTTTCCAGGAGCCGCTGCTGCTCGGCCAGATGGTGGTCGGTGATCAGGAGGTCGAAGGTGGACTCTTCCAGGGCTTGCATGGCTTCGGCCACCGTGGTCACCATGGTGAATTCCTGCAACCCGCAAAGACGGATGACGGAAGAAAGGAAATCCCGGCACCAGTCTTCAGGATCCACTACCAGGATCCGGCTCCGGCGTTCGCCGACTTTACCCCTCATCCCGGAGACTCCTTGAAGGATATTCAAGTATTAATTTACTAATCAACCGCGTTTTTGGCAAGTGGTGGGGGAATTTTTCTCGGCCACAACGGGCCTTGTTCTGGATGGTTCAGGGAATGACTATTTCTTCCTCGGGATTGATTAGGCTCAGGACGATGCCATCCTTTACTTTCGGATAGAAATACGTGGATTTTCGGGGCATGGTGAGGCCCGCGGCCGCCACCTGCTGCACCTGCTCCACCCGGGTGGAATTGAGCAGAAAAGCCATGGAGGCTTCCCGGCGGCGCAAAATGTCGATAACTTCCGGGATCTTGCTGTTGAATTTGCAGGTCTGCTGATCGTCCAGGGCTTTGGCATCAAGTCCCAAAATCTTTTCAAAAATCAAATAATTCAATACCACTACGTCCAGTTGGGCCAGGGCCGGGTGCATTTCCCGGGCCAGAAGCTTTTGCCGCACTCCGTCCCGTAATTGCAGCCTCCAGGCCCGCAGCCCGAAACCCAGGAGGATGAAGGTCGTCTCCTTGGCGGAACCCTTGGCCAGATTTTCCTGAAGGAACTCGACCTCAGGAGGGTTCCCGGCCCCAAGCAAGGGAGTCACCTCAAAATATTCCCACAGCCGCTGCAGCAAAGCCCTCTCTTCCCACTTCTTCACCCGGGGGCCCGCCAGCAGGCGGTGAGCCATGAGGATAACCAGCTCCGGGTCGTACATGTTGGCGAGATACATCAACGTATAATTGCAGGACGCGTCCGCCGGCGCCTGGGGGTAGCGGCTTTTCAGCCATTTTTGGTAATTCAACGAGGTTTCGTAACGGTGATGCCCGTCAGCGATAAACAGGGTCATCTGGGCAAAAGCGCGATGGACCGCTTCCAGGCAGGAGGTCTCAGTGACCCGGAACACCCTCTGAAAATCGCCCTCCGAGTCTCTAAAGGCCAGCATCGGCTCGGACGGCAGGGAACGGCGCAGCTCTCCCAGCACCACGTCTTCCCGGTCGGGATAAATGGCGAAGATGGGGGAAAAATGGGCCTGGGTCTGCTTAAAGAGCTCCAGGCGATCCGCCTTGGGCGCAGAAAAGGTCTGCTCATGGGGGCGGATCACCCCACTGCTAAAAGGCT
Source organism: Deltaproteobacteria bacterium (assembly GCA_021813445.1). Classification (GTDB taxonomy): domain Bacteria; phylum Desulfobacterota; class Desulfobaccia; order Desulfobaccales; family 0-14-0-80-60-11; genus SURF-52. The sequence goes on along the minus strand of JAKAKP010000043.1, from coordinate 85,951 downwards.
CCAGGCGCACCAGGGCTGCGACCCCGGTCCGGGTAAATTTTCGCCCCTCCACTTCGAATTCGGTTTCCCAGAAATAATAAGCCGGTTCCGGGTCCCGCACCAGGATTTGCTCCTGGCGCCATTGCTGGAAAGTGGCTGCGGCCCGGGTGTAGCGGTTCTGGAGGAGATCGTCCCCCGGCAGGGCCTGGGGCAAGATGAGGTGCACCATATTATTAGGGTGATGCGCGGCAAAAGCCTCCCGTTCCTCGGGGCGGATCACGTCATAAGGCGGAGTGACCACGTCTTCCGGATGGCGAATTTTAGCGGGATTATAATGCAGCGCCCGGAACGGAGCGACTTGAGCCAATGCTTGATCCTCCTGGCTTTGGATAACCGTTTAAATTTAACATTGATGCGCCAGAGGTCAATAGAGAAAAAACTTCCCCCTCCTGGACAACTCCTGCCGAAGGCCGTAAAAAAATATTGACCCTGGAGAACATAAAAGTTATATATTTTTGAATAACATTTTGCTTGGCAAAGGACTGGGTTATGCGGTTAACCCCCTCCCTCCAGGGGAAGGGGTTAAACAGGTTTCGGAGTCAAAAAATAGTGGGGCAGCAGCGCTCCCTTCCTCGTGCTTTCCGAAACAGCCGGGGCCCAGTATCTTATGCCCTGAAATCCATGAAACTTCAGGGCTGCGTCGGCCAGCGACGCCACTGGTTGATCTGCCGGAACCTACCCGGTGATGCTATACCTGGTGCGAGGAGGATGAAAGATTGAGAAAACCAGAAGCTGCTTTTGGACTACATCTCACTTTAGATGGCTATGAAGGCAGTCAAGAGCAGTTAGCTAACCTGGACACCATATATGAATTCTTGGAGCACTGCCCGGACCTGATCCAGATGACCAAAATCATGCCCCCTTACGTGTTCAAATACCACGGTAAGGTGCCTGAGGACTGGGGGGTTTCGGGTTTCGTGCTCATCGCTGAAAGCCACATCAGTATCCACACCTTCCCGGATCGTGCCTATCTCAGCTTGGATATCTTTTCCTGCAAAGACTTTGATTACCAGCAGGCGGTGGCTTACGTCACCGAACTGTTCGGCATCAGCCGCCACGAGATCAATCTTCTGGATCGGGGCCTGGAATTTCCCAAAGAAGTGAAAAGCGTGGCCAACTATATGCGGCAGGAACGGAGCCAGATGCGAGGCTGAGCATGGACGAGGCCGACAGTAGTTCTTCCGGCTTCCTTAAGCGGCTCCGGCAGCGCTTTTCCCGCAGGGCTATCACCCAACCGGAAGATCTCGAACGCGAAATCATAAGTATCATCGATGTCGGCGAAGAACGCGGTCTGATCAGCCGCCAGGAAGGGGAGCTGATCGAGAGTATCTTTGAGTTCAAAGATACCCTCGTCCGGGAAATCATGGTGCCCCGCCTGGAAATCATCGGCGTGGAGCGCCATACTCCCCTGGAGCAGATCATCGGCCTGGTTCTGGAAAAGGGCCACTCCCGCCTGCCGGTCTTCGAAGGCGACATCGACCACGTCAAAGGCATCCTCCTGGCCAAAGACCTCCTGGTCTTCTGGCAAACTCCGGAAGAGACCTGGGACCTGGGCCGGGTTCTGCGTCCGCCCTATTTCATCCCGGAAAGCAAGAAAATCAGCGACCTCCTCCGGGATCTGGTGGAACGCAAAACCCAGATCGCCATCGTCATTGATGAATACGGGGGCACCGCCGGCCTCATCACCTTGGAGGACATCCTGGAGGAGATCGTCGGGGAGATCTACGACGAATACGACCGCATGGAGCCCCGCCTGATCCCCGAAGCCGACGGCTCCGTCCTGGTGGACGCCAGGCTGGACGTGGAAGAGCTGATGGATCACTTTGATCTGCCCCGCCCGGAAGGTAAGTTCGAATCCGTGGGCGGCCTGCTCATCCACCTCCTGGGCCGGGTCCCCCAGATCCACGACCAGGTGGCCGTGGAAAACCTGGAACTCACCGTGGTCACCGCGGACGAACGCCGGGCCAAACAGGTCCGGGCCCGGCTCCAGCCGCAAGAGGAAGAAAATATTTAACCACAGAGACACAGAGAGCACAGAGATTCACAGAGTAAGGAATTTTTTCTTTTTGGCGCTGGCAGCGCCAAAAAGAAAAATGATTTCTTTTCCTCTGTGTTCCTCTGTATCCTCTGCGCCTCTGTGGTGAATCTTTTTCATTTATGCGCACCGGTTTATCACATTGGGCCGCGGCCGTGCTCTCCGGGCTGCTGCTGGCCGCGGCCTTTCCCAAATGGGACCAGAACTATCTCCTGGCCGTGGCCTTGGTCCCCCTTTTCTGGGCCCTCCGGGGACAGTCCCGGAAGGCCGCGTTCTGGCTGGGACTGGTCTCCGGCCTGGCCTTCTATTGCGGCCTGCTATACTGGATCGTCTACGTCACCTATATCTTCGGCCGCCTGCCGCTGCCGCTCTGCTTAGGCGTCCTCCTGCTCCTGGCCGGTTATTTATGCCTCTATCGCGCGTTTTGGGCCCTGGCGGTCAACTGGGGGGAGGCCCGGGGGTTTAGCGTCCTCTGGTGGGCGCCGGTGGTTTGGGTGGCCCTGGAATACGGGCAGACTTACATCATCTCCGGCTTTCCCTGGGAGCTTCTGGGCACCGGCCTCTACCGCTTCCCGGTGCTGCTCCAGGCAGCCGACCTCTCCGGAGTCTACGGCCTCTCCTTCCTGCTGGTCCTGCTCAATGCCGGCATCTTCCTTTTGCTTTATCCTCCCCGGGGCCGGGAGAACCGCCGCTTTAACCATCTGCCGGTGCTGCTCCTGATCCTGGCCGCCTGGGTGGGATACGGCTATTACCGCCTGGGAGCGCTGGACAAATTAACGGCCGTCAGCCCCAGAATCAAAGTGGCGGTGGTCCAGGGCGATATCAAGCAAGGAGAAAAATGGAAAAAAGAAATGGTCCAGAAGACCGTGGACCGCTATGGCGAGCTGACCGCAGAAGTTAAGGGTTCCAATCTGATTATCTGGCCCGAAACGGCCGCGCCCTTCTTTTTTCTCCGCACCCCGGACCTGACGGCCCGGGTCCAGGACATCGTCCGGGCCTCCGGCGGTTACCTCCTTTTCGGCGCGCCCGCGTACGAACTCACCCCCCAGCGGGAAGTCTATTATAACCGGGCCTATCTCCTCTCCCCCGAAGGCAAGGTGGCGGGCTATTACGACAAGGCCCACCTGGTGCCTTTCGGGGAATATGTCCCCCTACGACGCCTCCTTTTCTTTGTTGGCAAGATGGTGCCCATGGTGGGGGATTTTGCCGAAGGCAAGGTGGGCGGGGTGGTGAGCCTGCCCCAGGGGGAGGTGGGGCCGCTCATCTGCTTTGAGTCCATCTTTCCCGATCTCTCCCGGGCCCAGGTGCAAAACGGGGCGCGCCTTTTAGTGAACATGACCAACGACGCCTGGTACGGCACCACCAGTGCGCCTTACCAGTCCCTGGCCATGGCTGCACTCCGGGCCGTGGAAACCCACGTCTGTATGGCCCGGGCCGCCAACACCGGCATCAGCGCCTTCATCGGCCCGGACGGCCGCATCCTCTGGCAATCCGGCCTCTTCGTCCCCGCCGCCCACGCCCAGGACCTCCCTTGGCTACCCGGGGGGAGCCCTTATACTCATTACGGGGATATCTTGGCCTGGGGATGTGTGATTATCACCGGATTGGCAGTTATTCTAGCCCGCAGAAGGCGGAACAGAAAATAATAATCTTGTTTGAGAAGGAGCCTGAAGCAGGCGAGGACGCCCGCCCTACGGCCTCCTGTCTTCCTCAGTTCTGAAAACGTCCTTCGAAGCGCGCTTCACGCCGCCAAGAAGATGAGAAGAAACTCCCTTGGGAACCAGATGATGGTGGGGCTTCCGTGCCCGCCGGGCGCTTGGCGGGCACGGAGGCCCGCCCCACCACTCCATTCATGGTTTCGGATGTTCCTTTGGAACATGAATGGCTCGTTCCCAAGTTGTACTTGGGAGCGAAAATGTTTGCCAAGCATAGCCTGGCGGGTAAGGCGTTCCCAAGCCAAGCTAAAGCCCAAGGATTAGTTTGACTTTTACCCCATGAGCACGGAAAACCGAAAACCGAAAACCGAAAACGGTTTCAAAACCGGTCACATCGCCCTCATCGGCCTTCCCAATGTGGGGAAGTCCACCCTGCTCAATAAGCTGGTGGGGGAAAAGTTATCTATTACTTCCCCCAAGCCCCAGACCACCCGCCACCGGCTGTTGGGGATCGTCAACCGGCCCGGGGCCCAGTTGCTGTATCTGGATACACCCGGGGTTCTGGAACCTAAAGGGCAGTTGAACCAGAGCCTGGTGCAGGCGGCCTTAAGCGCCCTGGCCGCGGCCGACGTGGTGGTCTGGCTGGTGGAGCCCCGCCCGCCCGACCCCCGGGACCCGGTGCTGCTGCCCCATTTGCAGCAACTCTCCCAACCCCTGATCGTGGTCATCAATAAGATCGACCTCATTTCCAAGCCTAAGCTCCTGCCTTTGATGGAGGCTTATCATCAACTCTTTCCCCAGGCCCCGGTCATTCCCGTGAGCGCCCTCTTAGGGGACGGTCTGCCGGAGTTGGAAGCCGAAATCATCAAATTGCTGCCTGTGGGCGAGCCCATCTACCCGGAAGAACAGATCACGGAGCAGACGGAGCGCTTCCTGGCCACGGAGCTGCTCCGGGAGCGGCTCCTGCACCACCTGGGGGAGGAGATGCCCTACGCGGTGGCGGTCCTCATTGAGGAGTTCGATGAAAGCCGGCGGCCGGATCTGGTGAGCATCCGGGCCGTGATTTACGTGGAGCGGGAGTCCCAGAAGGGCATCGTCATCGGCAAGAAGGGGCAGATGCTCAAGACCATCGGCCAGGAGGCCCGGGGGGAAATGGAGAGCCTGTTGGGCTGCCGGGTTTATCTGGACCTGTGGGTCAAGGTGTGGAAAAACTGGCGCAAGGATCCCAAGGCCCTGCGCCTGTTGGGCTACCAAACTTGACCCTCCAGCCTCATTGACAATTTCCCCGGCGATGCCGATAATATAACAGTGAGGCGCAGCCGATGAAACGCCGCGTGGCTCCCATTATCTCCGGGGTCTTCCTTCTCCTCCTTTTTTCACCCAACTATGTCTTGGCCCAAGGCTGGTTCCAGTGGGGCACCCAAGGCTCCTATGTCCACCAGATGGCCCATCTGCTCTTTGCCGGGGCCATGCTCTTTTTTATTTACGAGATTCGCCGGGAAAAATTGCAGAATTATAAGGGATTCCGCTGCCTGATGTGGGCTTGCGCCATCCTGGCCCTGTGGAACCTGGATGCAGTGGTGGGCCATACCCTGGAATGGAGCATGGTAAATCCGGTCATCCTGGGCCACGGCTTGGCCCGGCGCTTGCTCATGGAAAACCCGGAATCCTGGTTCTATTACCTCACCCAAATCGATCACTTTGCCTTGCTGATTCCGGCTTTTTATCTTTTCTATCGGGGGCTCAGGGCCTTTGCCCGGGAGTCCCGGCCCGGATCGTGATGATTGCCCTCCCCCTTCTCCCAATTTGGATCGTCCAAGTTCTGGGCTCCCTCTCAGTGCTGGTGTTCTCTGTGCTTTCCTTGAGGATCACCCGCCGCCTGATGGCCCGGGATCCGGAAAACGCCCTTTGGCTCTTTCTAGACTGGCTCACCGTCTGCTTTGTCATCTTTTCCATCACGCACGCCATTTCCCACTGTACGCAAGAGTTCATCAACTATTATCAGGAGAGCGATTTTCTGTGGATTCTCCGGAGAATTTTCGGAGGGTTTGACAGTTCCGTCTACTTGGTCATTGCCGCCATTACCCTCTTTTTTCACCGGGTGCAGCGCCTGTACCGCCGCATGGAGGAGGATCACCACCATCTGGAGGAAACCAGCCATGAGATCCTGGCCCTCAACCGGGAGATGGAAGCCCTGGTGATGGAGCGCACCATGGCGGAGATGGCCCTGGGCATGGCCCACGGCATCCGCAATCCCCTGCACATCATCGGCGGTTTCAGCCATCGCCTCTTGCGCAAGACCGACCCGGATGATCCCACCCGCACCTGGCTGTCGGCCATCGCCGAAGAGGCCCGCCACATCGAGCAGATGGTGACCCGCTTTGAATCCCTGGCCCAGAGGAAGGAATCCTTCTTCAATCAGGAAGACCTCAACCATATCGTGGAGAATACCCTGGAATTGCTGCGGCCCGAGCTCAAAGCCAAGAGTATCTCCCTGATCACCGAGTTCCACCCCCAGCCCCTGATGGGCCGCTTCAACAGCCACCTCCTCAAAGTAGCCCTCTCCCACCTGGTGCGCAACGCCATCGAGGCCACCCGGCCCCACGGCAAAATTATGGTGCGCACTCTGGTGGAAAAGGACAACGCGGTCCTGACCATTCAGGACACGGGCCGGGGCATGCCCCCGGAGGTAGTGGAGAATGTCTTTGTGCCCTTCTATACCACCAAGGTCGGCGGCACCGGCTTGGGCATGGTCTTTGTACGGCAGATAGTGGATGAACACCGGGGCGCCATCGCTTTGGACAGTGCGGTGGGCCGGGGGACGACGGTGACGATCAGGCTGCCCCACCGTTTTATAGACCGGCCGGAGGTGGAGAAAGGGCCGGAAGCGCCGCCAACTCCCCAGACCCCGCCGGAGTCCGGGGGCGCCGCGTCCTAGCCCCCCTTAACTTTTCCTGCTTTCAGCCCTGGACACCAGCCAGTAGATCGCCCCCAGGATGAAGCTGCCGGCCAGGTAAAGGCCCTCCACTTGCAGGGATTCGTGGGCGAGGGAGGCCACCAGCACCTTGCGGATAAAGGCCACCAGAGCCACGCCCACAAACAGGGAGAGTTGAAAGTCTCCCCCTTGGAGCCGGCCGATCTCCGCGTCCAGCAATTCGATCATCAACCAGAGGATCAGCAGGGAACCCAGGGCCGACACCAAGCCTTTTTCCGGACTGCCCCGGAAGATCAGGCTGATGTCGTGGGCCAAAACCGCCACCACCCCCAGGGACAGGGCAATGAGGCCGATGAGCAGTAGCATGTTGAGACCGAAGGTAAAGCGGCTGGCAAACCGCATCAAGGCATTGTCCAGGCGATAAGACAAAAACACCCGGCGCATTTCTTCTTCGTGGTAGGTGCGAGCAATGACATCCAGGTTGAGATCCAGGATCTTCTCCACGGCTCTCTGGCTCAATTCCCGGAGCCGGGGTTCCACCTCGGTGTCAATGATTTTGTGCAGCTGCAGGCGGAAAAAATTCATCGCCACATAGACAAAATGCGCGGACAGGCCGATGCGCACGTGGGCATGGCCGACCCGCCGCAGACGCTCATAGTAGCGCTCGTCAAAGGGGCCTGGAAACAGGGCCAGCAGCCAGGAGCGATGCGCCTCGCTAAGGCGGGCCAAATGGGCTTCATCTTGGAGAAACTTGGCCGCATCCGGCATCTGCCGGCAGACGTGGTAAAAGTCGCCGATCAATTGCTCGGCGTGGGGTTCGACGACCGGCAGCAGGCTTTTTAAGGTCTCCATTTCTGCAGTCGTGAACCGGTAGTTGTCTTTGATCTCCTGGAAGGTGCGCATCCCCCGCCTCCACAATAAAACGACTTTCTCTCTAAACCCTCTTCAGGGCGATGGCGTCTATTTCCAAGGCCGCACCCCGGGGCAGGGCCGCGGCCTGGATGGTGGTGCGGGCCGGGGGGTGTTCCGGGAAAAACTCGGCGTAGGTGCGGTTCATTTCCTTAAAATCCGCCATGTCTGCCAGGTATATGGTGGTTTTAACCACGTCCCTGAGCGATAGGCCGGCTGCGGCCAGGATGGCCTTCAGGTTCTGGATTACCTGGACGGTTTGGACCACAATGTCCCCTTCCACCATTTCACCGGCAGCATTCATGGGAATCTGCCCGGAAATGAACACGTAGGGGCCCGCGGCCAGGGCCTGGGAGTAGGGACCGACGACGGCCGGAGCCTGATCCGTGGAAATCACTATTTTTTTCATATACTTAATCCTTTTTTCTGAAGTAAATCCTCCGTCTCCCAGGTGCCTGGGAGGTCAATAGTTGCAAGAAAAACCTTGAAGATTGGCCTAAGTTCTGCTAATTGTAACCAAAAACCCCCGGAGGATGCTGATGGGGCTGTGGATGAAGTGCCCGAAATGCCAAACGGATAATCCCTTATTTTTGAAGGCCTGCGCCAATTGTGGGCTTCCCCTGGACAATTTGCCCCAGGGAAAGCGGGTCTATGTGCTCGCACCCGCAGGCGCGGCCGCGAAGAAACCCGCTCACCTTCTTAAACATACGCCGACCCCGGAATCACCTTTGCCAGCTGCAACTCCAGAGACTCCGAAGAGCGCTAAGGCCCCCCGGAAATCCCGGAAGAAAAAGAGTTAAGCCGGTGTTGTGGCCGCGGTCTGCTCCATAATACCCAAAAGCAGCCGCACAAGTTGGGGTTCGGCGCGAACCACCGTGGCCACAATCTCCTCCAAAGAAGTGGAAGCCATGGCGTCCGGGAGATTAATGTTGCTGAGCACGGAAACGCCTAAGACTTGCAGACCCGCATGCACTGCACAGATGGCTTCGGGCACGGTGGACATCCCCACTGCGTCCGCGCCGATCCGCCTGAGAAAGCGGGTTTCCGCCGGGGTCTCCAGATTAGGGCCTTTTACCGCCACGTAAACGCCTTGCCGCAGGACCAGGCCCTGCTTCAGGGCCACATCTTCTGCAGTCTGCATCAGGTTGCGGTCATAAACCCGGCTCAAATCAGGAAACCGGGGCCCCCAGGCGTCGATATTCTCCCCGGTCAGGGGGCTGTCTCCGATCAAATTGATGTGGTCCCTGATCAGCATCAGCTCCCCGGCCTTAAAGAGGGGATGGAGCCCGCCCGCGGCATTGGTGAGGATCAGTCTTGGGATGCCCAGGGCCGCCATGACCCGCACCGGGAAAGTCACCTGGCGGAGGGAATAGCCTTCATAGGCATGGAGCCGCCCCTGGCAGAGGAGCACCTGGCTGCCGGCGAGGCGCCCATAGCTCAGGCGGCCCCGGTGGCTGGGACTGGTGGCCCGGGGATAATGGGGCAGTTCCTCATAGGGCAGGTTGACTGCCACCTCCATGCTTTCTGCCAGCAGCCCCAGGCCGGTCCCCAAGATGATGCCCCAGGCGGGAGGCGTAGTCCATTGCCGGCTCAGGAAGGCGGCGCATTCCTCCACCTGGGTGTAATATTGCTGCGCAGTCGTCATTATTACCGCTCCCGAAAGTACTGGAACAAGATATGATGCTTTCCGGCATTCGTCAATGGTAGATGCCGCGTCCGCCTCGTTTCCGGGTTTATTCCCTTGACAGGACCCGGCTCTGGTTTTAAAAATAGGTACATAATTTTTGCGGGACCGGAAGGGATGGCCAGACCGAAAAAGTGCCGTTGGGTGAAGATGGAGCCGGGGGCGACCTTTTTCAAACCCCAGGGGGTACCACTGGGAGGTCTGGAACAGGTGGTGATCACCATTGACGAAATGGAGGCCATGCGGCTGTCGGACTATTTAGGGCTGAGTCAGGAAGAAGTGGCCAAGCAGATGCAGGTTTCCCGGCCAACGGTGACCCGCATGCTGGCTCGGGCTCATCGGACCGTAGCCGATGCCCTGGCCCATGGTAAGGCCATCCGCATCGAGGGGGGAGATTACCGGCTGGTGGGCCAGTTCCTGGAGTGCCGTTTCTGCGGCCACCGTGAGGCCGCTCTCACCGCCGAGGGCGCAGCCCCACAGGCCTGTTCCAAATGCCACAGCCAAAATTTCGGCCAGCTCTTCCTGGACAAGACTCACAAATAATCCTGGGGCCCTGAAGCCTCTTGGGGGGAGACAAAAGGGCATGGATGCCACCACTTATCGCGATTCAGGGGTTGACATCGATAAGGCCGAAGCCTTTATCGACAAGATTCGGCCCTTAGTCAAATCCACCTTCCGCACCGGCGTTCTGGGGGAAATCGGCGGCTTCGGCGGTCTGTTTCACCTTAATGTCCAGCAATATCACGACCCGGTGCTGGTTTCCGCCACCGACGGGGTGGGCACCAAGATCATGGTGGCCGTGCTCATGGACCGCCACCACACCATCGGCATCGATCTGGTGGCCATGTGCGTCAATGACATCATTGTCCACGGCGCCACTCCTCTGTTTTTCCTGGATTACCTGGCCATGGGCCAGCTCTCGCCCCAGGTCGGGGCCCAGATCCTGGAAGGCATCACCAACGGCTGCATTCAGGCCCGCTGCTCCCTGATCGGGGGAGAAACCGCGGAGATGCCCGGCCTTTACAAGCCAGGTGACTACGATCTGGCCGGGTTTGTGGTGGGCGTGGTGGACCGGAGCCAGATCATCGACGGGTCGGACATCGCCGTGGGGCACCGCCTCATCGGCATCGCCTCCAACGGCCTGCACTCCAACGGCTTTTCCCTGGTGCGCAAGGTCTTTTTCGAGAACCGGGGCTACCGGGTGATGGATTACATCCCGGAACTTGGTGGTCCCTTGGGGGATGAACTCCTCAAACCCACCCGGATTTACGTGGAGCCGGTGCTCAATGTCCTTAGAGATTTTCCCTTGAGCGGCCTGGCCCATATCACCGGCGGCGGCCTGACCCAGAATCTGCCCCGCATCCTGCCCCGCTCCTGTCAGGCGGTGATCCAGCGGCAGAGCTGGCCCGTGCCTCCCATTTTCCGGTTTCTCCAAGAGAAGGGAAATATTCCCGACGAGGAAATGCTCCGAACCTTCAATAACGGCATCGGCATGGTGATGGTGGTGGCTCCGGAGCTGGAGGCGGATGTGTTGTTGCGTCTTCAAGGCCTGCATGAACAGGCCTTTGTGATCGGGGAAATCGTAGCCCGCAAGCCCGAGGACCCGCCCTTGGTCTTTGTCTAAAGACGGTCTTCAGTCTTTGGTCTTCGGTTTTCGGTTTTCGATTAAAAGAACGCTCCCTTGGATAAAATGAAAAAGGGGCAAAAGGCTGACCTTTTGCCCTTTTAAACTTTTCAAAAAAAACCCACAACTTACCCGTTAATATCTTTTATTTCTTTCCTCCCGGAGACCGGAGACCGTCTCTAGGTTTTGCCGATAAATTTAATAAAACTCATAAAGTAATTCAAATCAAATGTCTTTCTCTCCTGAAGCGCGGCCATCTCCCGCAAGGCAGCCTTGGAGGACAAAGGACGATTGCCAGTCGCGCCCCCGGTCAGGGTCTCATAGTGGTCCAGAATCCGCAGGACCCGGGCCCAGCGGTCAATGCTGTTGATCTTCAAGCCCCCGGGATACCCGGAGCCGTCCCCATTTTCATGATGCTGCAGGGCCATGTATCTGACTTCCCGCCGCAGTCCGGGCATGTTGGCGAGCATCTTGTATCCCAAGGCCGGGTGGGAGTCCGTGGGCCGCAGCGCCGACTTCCGGGCCTGCTTATCGATCAATTCCGGCTTTAGTTGGATGAGGCCGATGTCATGGAGCATGGCTCCCAGGCCGAAGTCCTGGGCCTTCCTGGCGTCCCAGCCCATGGAACTGACGAAGGCCAGCCCCAGGAAGCAAACATTGAGGCAATGGTTGTAGAGGATGTGGCCATGGCGCCTGATATCTAGAATAGACCGGTAATAGTCAACCCCGCCCTTCATCAGATCAAAGAGATTGTCGATCAGGCGCAGGGCCCTGAACATCTGGGGCGCAGAGCCGATCTCTTCGGCGGAAAAAAAGTTGCGCACAAAGATCAGCGTGGTGTCATAGAGGAGATTGACCTTCTCTTCGGGTCCCCGGTCCTCGTCCGGTAATACTTTCTCCAGGCAACTATCCAGATATTCCAGGACCCTGGCTTCATCCTCCTGGGCGTAGTAGAGCCACTGGATCTCCAGGTCCTGGAGTTTTTGCAGCCATTCCCCTTTGAATATCTCACCCTGGGGACAGGCCGGAATAAAGCGGGCTTCCTTCTCCCCTTGAGTCTTGACCTTGATCAGAGCTTCAAAAGGAATCTCTGCATCCGGCCTCACGTTCCGCAAGGGCAGGGGGATAAAACCCCCCTTTTCTTCGCCGATGGCCGGAGCAACAATCCTGCTGCTCTTAAGGTCGTGATCTAAAAATTGCCGCATGGATCTAAGATTGCCTGAAAGTGGGATTTGCTTGGCAAACTACACCGCTTTATTCGATAATCGGAAATTTTTCCCAAAACTTTATCTGAACCCGGAAAGGTCTTGTCAGGAAGACACCTTGAGGGGGGAGACCAGTGGTGGCAGGGAGTTATCTGGATTCAGGCCGCAGCCGCAAGCCGGTGGCAGCCGGCAACATGAGGACATGGCCGGCTGCCCGCCTTTTTTCTGTGGGTTTATCAGTAATTAAGACAATTGCCGCCAGGCGCGGATGGTGGCCGGCAGGGGGGACGAGGTCTCCTGGGGGACTTGCAGCGACGCGAACACCGCCTGGGCCAGAGTCCGGCCCTTGTCCTCCTGGGTTTCTTGCCAATCTCCGTAGGTCAGGGCTCCCGCCTTGCAGGCCTCCACGCACGCGGGCAGCCGGCCCGCGGCTTCCCGGTCCGGGCACTGGTCGCACTTCAGGGCCACCCCCCGCTTTTCCGGGGCCAGATAAAGCGGAGCGTAGGTGAGAACCCCGAAGGGGCAGGCCATGGCGCACATGGCGCAGTTGATGCACCGCTCCGGGTCGATGTCCACCGTACCCCGGGGGGTGCGCTTAATGGCCCCGGCGATGCACACCTGCTGGCAGGGCGCGGGCTCGCAGTGGCGGCACTTGTTGGGGAAGGCCAGGTGCTGCCGCCCTGGATAGATGCGCAGCCGGGCCTTAGGGACCACCGGTTCGCTGATGGCGCCAACCAGCTCTTTGGTTTTCGAATGCTCCACCGCACAGGCCAAACGGCACTGCAGACAACCCACGCAACGCTCCGGCCGGACGATCACGGTTTTCATACAAAACCCCTTTGAACTATTTCAAAACCTGGTGTCGGTCGCAAATGTTACAGCCCCCACAGTATCGGGAGTGTAGGTGATAAAGTCCCCCTTTTCTAAAGGGGGATTTAGGGGGATTATCGAGGCCTCCATAATCCCCCCTTCCCCCCTTTAAAAAAGGGGGGAGATCATTTCATAATTTAAGCCTTTCTATCTGATCCAAGCCTTCTTCCCAACTCCATTCTGCCTTATCCTTGCACCTGCTTATTATCAGGTGTTCCTGGCGATGAACTTCTCCAGGCTCTCTCTCAAAAGCTCGGATTTCTTCCCGGCCATGCAGCCGTCCGCGTCTTTCCGGTCCAGGAACACCGTGCTGTCAGGACTCGGCATAACAAGTTTGATGCCATAGCGGCCTTTTTCCCGGTCATAGATGACAATGACCTCGATGCCGTAATGGATGATCTCGGGGTAAAGCTCCAGAATTTTATATTTTAAATTCGTCTCGGAATAATCCATGGGGCCTCCCTCTTCCTGAAATATTCTTGCTTCACCCCCACAGCCGCCCGGGATGAAAATCTGGCCGGTGGGGGTCGGCGGCCAGGTCTCTTACGGGCAGTTGCTGGCTCATGATCTGAAAGTAAATCCCCGCGTCCTGTACCTGACCCACCAGGGTGAGGCCCACCAGGCGGCCCTGCCGATACACCAGGCGCCGGTAGCCGCCCCGCTGCCGGTCGAACTCCTGGACTATTTCTACATCTGCGCCTTCCGGCTGGATCAGGCCCCCGGTAATGACCTGGAAACCCCGGAGCGAAATGCTGTTTTGGGGCAGTGCCCCGGGATAGCGCCACCGGGCCCCGGCCATATTGGCCCCGGCGACCTGCCCCTGGGCCACGGCCGCAGGCCAGATGGGCACGTACGCGGGTTGGCCGGTGAGCAGATGCCGCGCCTCAACACAATCCCCCGCGGCATAAATGTCCGGGGCCGGGGTCTGCATCCGGGCATCCACCGGGATGCCTCCGGCCGCGGCCAGTGCCGGGTCCGTCAGAAACGCGGTATTCGGCGTCACGCCGGTGGCGCACAGCACCGCCTGGACCGGCAGTTCCCGGCCGTCCCCCAGGGCCAGGGCCTGGACCCGGCCCCTCTTACCTACGATTCCCGAGGGCGCGGCCTGGCAAATAACCTCAATACCCCAATTCTGCAAAGCCCCGCACAGCAGGTCCGCGGCCTGCCCGTCCACCAGGCGGGGCAGAACCTGGGACTCCATCTCCACCAGGGTCACCCGGCAGCCCCGGCGTACAAAAGCCTCCGCGGCCTTGAGCCCCACCGGCCCGGCCCCCACCACCGCCACACGGCATCCTGCCTGCAGGGCCGCGTCCAGGCGCTGCTCATCCGCCAGGGTGCGCAGGGTGAAAACCCCCTCTAAATCATGGCCGGGGATGGCCGGCACCCGGGGCGAGGCTCCCGAGGCAATGAGCAGCCGGTCATAAGGCACGGCCTCCCCGGATTGCAGGCGCACCTCGTGGCCGGCGGCAGCCACCGCCACCACCCGTTCCCCCAGCCGGGCCTCAAACCGCCACTGCTCAAAGTAGTCCGGGCTCTTGAGCCAGACCTGGTCCAGCCGCACCTCGCCGCTCAGCAGATAGGTGAGTAAAGGCCGGCTGTAGGGCGCCTGGGCCTCATCGCTGATCAGGGTAATGGCGCCCCGGGGGTCCCATTGCCGCAGCATTTCCGCGGCGGCCAGGCCCGCGGCGCTGGCGCCGATAATGACGTAGCGCATAAATATATTTTACCGCGAAGCCGGGCTCCCTGGAAAGAAAAATAGACGCTTGAGGCATCTTGCATAACTACCGTTCTTATAGTACTGTCCTTGCCAAACGCGGTCGCGGGTGCCCGGCTGGAGCACCCCGACATCTTCAGCTTATTGAATATTATCAATTAGTTAATCAGAAAAAGAGAGTACGGAGGAGTATTGATGAAACCCATCACCCGGGCTTTGATGAGCGTCACGGACAAAGGCGGTCTTCTGGAGTTTGCCCAGTTTCTGGCCCAATACCAGGTGGAGATCCTCTCCACCGGCGGCACTGCCAAGATGCTGCGGGAAGGTGGCGTCCAAGTGGTGGAGGTCTCCGATTTCACCGGCTTTCCGGAAATGCTGGACGGCCGGGTAAAGACCCTGCACCCCAAAATCCATGGCGGCATCCTGGGCCGCCGGGACCTCCCCAGCCATGTGGAACAGATGGCGGCCCAAAAGATTCTCCCCATCGACCTGGTGGTGGTCAACCTCTACCAGTTCGAAAAGACGGTGGCCAAGCCCGGCTGCACTTTGGAAGACGCCATTGAAAACATCGACATCGGCGGCCCCACCCTGCTGAGGGCCGCGGCCAAGAACTACGCCGCGGTCACCGTGGTGGTGGACCCCGGTGACTATCCCCAGCTCATGGAGGAGATCAAGCTGAACAAAGGCGCCACCACTCCGGGCACCCGCTTCCGCTTGGCGAAAAAAGTCTTCAAGCTTACCAGCGAGTACGATACCGCAATCTTCCGTTACCTGGAAGACAAGGCCCTGGCCTGCTGATGGGTCCCAGTCCCCCCGCCGCCATTTCTCTAAGCCGGGGCCGCATCATCGATCTCAGCGGCCCCCATTATTATCAGGATATGCTCACCGGCATCGCCCAAGAGATCCTCAGCGAACTGGCCGAAATCGAAAAAGTGGACCTGCCCTCCCTGCCGGAGGAAGAATTCGAGCAGGTGGTGAGCGTCACCCAGATTCGCCTGCTTAACGAACTCTACTACTGCCTGGGACAGTTGCGGGCCGCGGGGGCGCAACCGGAGGTGAAGCAGGCCATCCAGGATTTAAGAGACATTTGGAACCGGTACATCGACACCACCGGCCGCCCGGATATCCTGAAATTCCAGGAAGAACCCGGGGAGGGTATGGTGCAGTGAGACAGTTTTTAGTTTTTTAGTTGGAAGATTATGGAGGAAATCCTCTGAAGAAATTGAAAGGCGGCCTGGGGCCGCCTTTTTTGTTGAGCCGGGGGCCAGGGTCCATTCAAAAATGATAGGCCACTCCCATGACGATACGGTGGCTGTCATAGGTAAAATGCGCCGTGCCCCGCTGCAAATATAGAGCCGTCCCATTCGCGGCCACCGGGACAAATGCATGGCTGTCGAGTTCCACGTCAAACTGGTGGGAAAATTTATATTCCACGAACGCAGAGACGTTTTTCAGCAGCATATAGCGGAGTCCGGCCATGGCGTCAATGGCGAAATTCTTGGCGGCATCGACTTCATCATAGACCATTACCAGACCCGGCCCCAAGCCCACATAAGGCTGGAGCCGGCCGAAGGGCACCTCCTGGTCCGGGAGAAACCCGTAACGGCCGACGATATGCAGGGCCAGGGTCCAGGTGGACCAGTTATCAGCGGGCAGGATCGCCTGGGTGGTCCCCAGCACGGGGCGGCTCAAGGTGACCCGCTGCTCCCGCACATAATTGCGGGCATAATTGGTTTCGGCTTCCAGACCCAAGTAAGGAAGGGACTGGAGGAAATAGCCGAACTTCAGGCCGCCCACCGCTGACGGCTCAAACTTTTGTTTGGAGGTATTGAGTGTCCCTCCGGCCGGGAAAATGCCGTCATCAAATTTTAAATCAGTGCTTTGCACCAGGGAGGCGCCCAGATAACCGCCTACATAAAATTCCCCGGGGAATAATCCGGGCTCTTTTTCCTTGCCCTGTTGAGAGGGCCGGTTCCGCCAGAGGCCGTAAAGGATGGCGGAGGTGCCGATCACGCCGATGACCGAGGCGCCGACGGCCAGGGTGGTATCTCCCTGACCCGCCACGGCGGGTTTGCCTCCTGCCGGTAAGAACACCAGGCTCAGGATCACCAATAAACAGGCCAGATTTTTTCCCGGAATTGACCGCATCAACTCTCCCCCTTTTCTGCGCAATCGGCCAATTTTAGGGATTTGCATGCTGCTTTGTCAATTTAATAATGACGGCTCACCTCCCCCGGCTATGGAGCAGAGTCGTCCTTCCATCTGGAGGAAAATGCCTTTTCCATCCCGGAGTGCAGGGATAAGTGATAATAATTCCGGAAAATGTTAAAAGGAAGCCAGGTGGTTTATCTCCGATAAGGGGTGGGGCTTGGCCGCGCGGCAGGAGACGACGGAGCCTTTGATTCTGGTGGAGCGCCATTCCGGGATCTGGGAGTTGGTTCTCAACCGCCCCCGGGTCCTCAATACCCTCAATCTGGCCATGATCCGCCGGTTGCAGCAGGCCCTGGACGCGGCCCGCGCCGACCCGGGCTGCCGCCTGCTCCTCCTCAGAGGCGCAGGGGAACGGGGATTTTGCGCGGGCGGGGACCTGAAGGCCTTGGCCGATGCGGTCCGGGAGAAAGCTTGGGACCGGGCCGCCCGATTTTTTCAGGAAGAATATGCCCTGGACCTGGACCTCCACCGGTTTCCCAAACCCGTGGCGGCCCTGGCCGCGGGCATTACCATGGGGGGCGGGCTGGGCCTGGCGGCTGGGGCCGATCTGGTGGTGGCCACGGAGGAGACGCGCCTGGCCATGCCGGAGACCGGCATCGGCTTTTTTCCGGACGTGGGGGCCACGGCTTGGCTCCACCGCAAATGTCCGCCGGGTTACCCGGAGTACCTGGCCCTGACCGGCCAGGAGTTAGGGGGCGCGGAGGGGGTCAGAGTGGGGTTGGCCACCCACCTGGTCCCGGCGGCGCAGGTGCCGCAGCTTTTGGAGCAACTCAGGGAGGCGGCGCCAGATTTACCTCCGGCCAAAGGGGACGCAGTCGCCTGGCTCCGGGAAATATTGGCCCGTTATGGCTTACCAAAAACCCGGCCGGAGCTGGACGCCTGGGTGGCCCGGCACTTTGCGGGGCAGGCCGCGGTGGCAGAAATTTTGGACTCCCTGTCCCGCTGCCCGGAGCACCGGCGGTGGGACACCGAGGTGCTGGCCCGGCTCCAAGCCCGTTCGCCCACGGCCCTAGTCTTGACCCTGGCCCTGCTGCGCCGCAACCAGGGCCGTCCTCTGGAAGAGGTCCTGGCTGCGGAAGCCTGGGCCGCGCGTTTCATGATCGCCCAACCCGACTACCTGGAGGGCATCAGAGCCCGCCTCCTGGATCGGGACCAGCAACCCCGCTGGCAGCCAGCCAGCGTAGAAGAAGTGAGGTTGGACCTTGAGATTTAGCACTCAGAAAAGTTCGAAGTTCAAAGTTCAAGGTTATCATTGTAATTACCTTGGTTTTTTAATAAGTTGCAGGAGCTACAGCACCACGAGGAACCTCTTCAGAAAGGTTAATGAGCGGTAGCACAGGCTTTCCAGCCTGTGCGGGTTGCCAGGGCGGGCGAGACGCCCGCCCCTACGGCGCATCTGCATCCTTGAAGATGGGCACTGCCCATCAATTCCTCTGCAAGTTTAGACCCTGAAGGAGGATTACATGGCCTATAGCACCCTGATTTTCACCATTGACGGCCCGGTGGCCACCATCAGTTTCAATCGCCCCGAGAAATTAAATGCCTTGACTCCCGAGGTAGTAGCCGAATTTTCCCAGGCCGTGGAAGAAGTCCGGGGCAACCCCGCCATCCGGGTGCTGCTCCTCACCGGTCAGGGGCGGGCCTTCATCGCCGGCGCGGATATCAAGCAATTCCTGGAGCTGAATCCCTTGAGCGCCCGGCAGTTTGCCATCCGCAGCCAGGGTTTGCTCTTTGCGCTGGAAGAACTCCCCATTCCGGTGATTGCTTGCGTTCACGGTTTTGCCCTGGGGGGCGGCTGCGAGCTGGCGTTGGCCTGTGATTTTATCTATGCCGCGGCCAATGCCAAATTCGGCCAGCCGGAGATCAACCTGGGATTCAATCCCTGTTGGGGGGGCACCCAACGGCTGGCCCGGATCGTGGGGAAAAGCCTGGCCAAAGAGATTTGCCTCACCGGCCGCTTCCTCGACGCGGAGGAGGCCCGGGCCCTGGGTCTGGTGGCCCGGGTCTTTCCGGAGGCCAACTTCCTGGAGGAGTGCATGAATGCGGCCCGGACCCTGGCCGCCAAGGGCCGGGTGGCCATGGAGGCGGTCAAGCGGGTCATCGACTGGGGGGTGAATGTGGATTTAAAAACCGGCCTGGCCCTGGAGGCCGAGGCCTTTGCCCTCTGTTTCGCCAGCCCGGACGTCAAAGAGGGCGCGGCCGCGTTTTTGGAGAAGCGCCCACCCCGGTTCCAGCCTTAAAAAAGCTTGGAGAAGATGAATCTATGGGGGCCGGGGGCTCAAGGATGAGCTCGACCTGCCCTAACTGCCAAACTCAATCAGGTTGGCAGGACTACCTGAGGGCCCGGACCTGGGTCTTCATCCGGTGCAGGAGGAAATCGAAGGAATTGGTTCTGATCACCTGGGCGAATTGGCGTTGATAAGTGTCCAGGATGCTCACCCCGTCCACAATGACATCATAAAGGAGCCATCCCTGTCCCTGCGGCCGCATCAAGTAATCCACGGGGATGGTTTCGTTGGTGCGGATCATCTGGGTGTTAACCCGGGCGTCTCGGCCTTCCAGGCGTTCCCGATCGTATTTGATGGTCTCTTTTTTAAGGAATTCCAAAACCATACGAGTATACGAGTCCTGGAACAGATAGCTGAAGGTGGACATGAATTCCTGGCGCTGGCCCGGGCTGAGGCGGCCGTAGGTGGAGCCCAGGGAATTCTGGGCCATCAGGTTAAAATCGAAACTCTTCTGAATAATCTGGCGGATGGCCCGGGCCCGGGCCTCCTTGTCCAAGGCCGGATCATTCTGCAAGGCCATGACCTTGTCCAGAATCCCCTTCACATAGGCGGTGGGGGTTACGGCCGGGGCCGCAGAAACGAGCAAGCCAAGGACCGTCAGAGTCAGGATAATAATCCGGATTTTATTTCTCATGGTGCTTCCTTCCATCCCAGGAGATAATGTAGCCAGCGCCCCATTCCCTGGAGATGGAGAAAAGCAGGGACGGTATTCTTGCAGCTCTGATCCAGGAGACGCAGGAAGGCGGGGAGGACGCTCAAAGAGGCCAGCAAGACGCTGATGCTGCCCACGGTGGCCAGCAGCCCCAGGCTGAAGGCCCCCCGGTGTCCGGAGACCATCAGGCTGCCAAAGCCCAAGGTGGTGGTCAAGGCAGCCAGGGCCACGCCCTTGGCGGTGCTGGCCGGCAAGGTAATAGCCCGGGCCGATTCGTCCATGCGCCAGCGCACCAGGATAATGATGCCGAACTCAATGCCCTCCCCCAAAACCAAAGGCAGGAAGAGCACATTGGCCTGGTTGAACGGCAGGCCCAACAGCCACATCATATTCAGGGTCAAACCGGTGCCCACAAACAACGGCAGCAAGGCCAACAAAGTCAACTTCACGCTGCGGAACAGGAGCAGGAGCATCACGGTGATAATGGCCAGGGCTGCAGCCGCGGCCCATAGACAGGCATTCCGGAAGGCGCGGTTAAAATGATAGAGCAGGACCGGGTCCCCCACCACCTTGGGGTCAACGGTTCTCAGATCCTTGACGAATTTCTGCAGAGGCTGTTGCTGCCAGATATCCTGAGAAGGAAAGACCCGGATAAGAAACTCCCCCTGGGGACTGATAAAGCGGCTTTTCACCTGGGGCGGCAAATCCTTGAAGGTGGGAGGAGTGGCATGCAGGTTATCCCGGATCAAATCCCACTTGTCTCTGAGATCCGTCATAAAACGCTTTTCAAAAGCCGCCAGCCGCACCGCCGCCTGGGGATTCTGCCGGGGGTTTAACATGGGAATGATTTTGTTCAAAAGCGTGTCGACTTCCCGGATCTGGTCCGCGGTGGAGCCTTGTTTGCCCTCCAGGCTCTCCCGGGCCTGGGACAGCTTAAAATGGATGCGGCTCAGGACTGCGGCCAATTCCCGGGGAGAAGAATAGCCCGGATTGCCGGGATTGGCCGCAAATTTTATCTGCGAAAATACGGGATCCAGTTCCCGGAGCAAAAGCTGCTTCTCCTTCACGTCATTGGGTATAAAGGAGAGGGCGGACTCCACATGGGAAACCACGTCCAGCTTTTTCAAAGCCTTGGTTTTGGCCTCCAACTCCTGCAGGGAATCGGCGGTCATGGCCCCGAAAGTGGTGGAATAACGGGAATCCTTGAGCAGCTTCATTTCCCAGACCACCGATTCGGTGTTCTGGTTTTGCAGGTGTAAGGGGTTCAGATCGAAGGGCACATACCGGAGGCTGTAGCCTCCCAGCACCATCACCCCCAAACCCAAGAGCACGATAATTCCCGGCCGCTTCCAGGACAAAGACAAGAAAGGCCGGGGATGGCCGCACTCATGGGGCACCAGGGCCGGACGGCACCTGTCTGCTACCTTTACCAAGGCCGGTAACACAAATAGGCTGGCCACCAACATCAGCAGCATGCCCAGGGAAAGAATTTCTCCCAACTCCGCCAGACCCTTGAAGCCGGTGAACATCAAAGGGAAGAAACAGAGCGCAGCCGCGATGGCGGCATAAATGATGCCCGGCGCCGCCCGCCGCAACGCACACCCCAGGGTCTCCAGGGTGCAGTGTTTGGGGTCTTCCTGCTCTTCTTCCAGGCGGCAGAACCAATGTATCCCATAGTCAATGGTGAGGCCCAGCATCAAGGGGGCGAAGATGATGGAGAGGAGATTGAGATGGCCCACCGTCAGAGTGGCCGCGCCAAAGGCCCAGCAGAGGCCGATGACCAAAGTCAGGCACTCCATCAAAGGGCGTTTCAGGCTGCGCAAGAACAGGATGAGAAGCAGCATCTGGCCCACCAGGGAGAGCCAGGTGGCCAGGGCAATATCTTTCATGGCCCCGGACATCTCGTCGGCCTCCAGCGCGGTGGGACCGGTTACTCCAGCCTGGAGGTGCGGGAAACGGGCTTGGACCCGGGCCACGCACTGCCGCAGCAGAGCCAAGGTCCGGGCAGAGGTGGTATAGCCGTCCTGCTCCGGGGTAATGAGAAAAAGCAGGTACTTGTCGTTGGCGGTAAACAAATAGCCTTCCTGGGAAAGATCCGCGAAATCTCCCGGGAATAAGCTATTGAAAGGGGAGACATAAGGATGGTCCCCAGCCAGTTGCAGATCAAGCTGGCTTAAGGTGGCGTTCAATAAGGAGAGGTCCGGCAGCTTGTCTTCGGTCTTTTTGTCTGCCAAAAAATCCGTAAAGAGATGGCCCAGCATGGACCGGGTAATTTCCTGATTAATTAACTGAAAAAACGTGGTGAGATGGGGACTGGTGGACAACCCCTCCAGGAATTGGCGATTATCCAGCAGGTTGGTCTTTAGTTTCGCCAGATCTTCGGTGGGCAGATAGAGCAAGGCCCAGTGCTTGAATTTTTCCGGATTCAGCCGGTAGAAGAGCTCGGGGAATTGCCGGGGATAATGCCGCAATTCCGCGGCCAGGGCCTCGGCAAAGGCGATGGAATGGGCGGGGGTGTGATTCTCCGCCACCACCATCAGGCCATCCCGGGAACCGAAGGCCTTGTCTATTTGTTCACTGCGGGCGATAAGCTTCTGGTCACTGGCCACCAAGTCGCTGCGGCTGGTGCGGAAGGCCAGATGCTTAACGGAATAATAGACCGAGAGGCCGGCCGTTATTAAGGCCACCCCGATAATCAGCCAGGCAGCCCGTTGCAGGCCCCCGATCACGACCTGGCATGTCTGTTTAAATTGAGAATTTGCCAAAACAATTACCTAAACAGGGGGGGAGGACAGGAGGATACATCAATCCTTACGGCGGCTACGGTTGCACCGAGAATTCCCCCAACTTCTCCCCCAGCTTATTCCCGGATTTGGTCCGTCGTTATGTTAGACTTTTAAACCTTATATTTATAATAAGATTAAATTAAATCAAAGACAATCTTTCCATTCTTTCCCTAAATATATTTATTTTTTATTTCGGCAAAACCTGGAAGAAACAGAAAATTTATTAGCATAATTTTTTTACCCTTTCTGGGAAAAAAGTTGAATTTTCCCCTAAATATGCTATTCTTCGCTGGGAATAGCGCTATGGCCAGCAGAAAAACAGACCATGGCCGGGGCAGCTCCCTGGCGGCAAGTCCTCCTGCCGCCGAGATGCAGATCAAGGGCCGCCTCTGGCTGGAAAAGGACGGCGAAACTTTTTTGAGTTGGGGCCGGGTGGTGCTCCTGGAGCGCATCCGTGACCTGGGGTCCATCGCCGCCGCGGCCCGCTCCATGGAAATGGCATACAGCCATGCCTGGTCCCTGGTAGCCAATATCAACCGCTTGGCCGGGGAAGAACTGGTGTCCCGGACCTTTGGCGGCAAACACGGCGGCCGCGCCTGGCTTACCCCCGCGGGTGAGGCGGCCATCGCCCAATTTTGGGACATGGTGGACAAGTTCCAGAAATGGTTGGAAACGCAGAAACCTGAATAATTCCCCTGCCCTTGACGATATTCTTTACAAGAATACCTTAATGATCGCTATCTTGATAAAGGAATACCGCCGGGCCGGCCTGCCTTGCAGGTCGAAACTATTTCTACGGAGAAGGAAATGACTGACAAGAAAGTCTATAGCATCTGCGGCATGTGTACGGTGCGGTGCCCCATTCAAGTGGAGGTGGCAGGGGGCCGGGCCACTGCGATCCAAGGTAATCCCCAGGCCGCAGGGATCGAAGGGGCTCTCTGCGCCCGGGGCGGCGCGGGCCTGGCCCTCCTGGAAGATTCCGAGCGGCCCCAATATCCCCTGATCCGGGCCGGAGCCCGGGGCGAAGGCAAGTGGCGCCGGGTCAGCTGGGAAGAGGCCCTGGATTACACTGCGGCCAACCTCAAGGAAGTAATGGAGAAATACGGGGGTAAATCGGTGCTCTTCTCCGACCGGGGAGGGCCCTTCCGGGACCTGCATCAGGCCTTTGTCCGGGGGCTCGGTTCCCCCAACTATTCCAACCACGATTCGGCCTGCGCCCGCAACGTCCAGCATGCGGCCCTCTCCGTTTTCGGGTTCGGCCGGAAAGAGGTGGTCTACGATTATAAAAATGCCCGGCACGTGGTGCTCCAGACCCGCAACATCTTCGAGGCCATCAACGTCAAAGAGGTCAACGACTTGATGGCGGGTTTGGCCGGGGGCTGCAAGCTCACCGTCATCGACATCCGCTCCTCCCTGTCGGCCAGCAAAGCCGACCGCTTCCTGCTCATCCGCCCCGGCACCGATTATGCCTTGAACCTGGCGGTCATTCACGAGTTGCTGGCCCACCGGCTCTATGACCAGGAATTTGCCCGACAGTGGATCAAGGACCTGGATCAACTGGAAGCCTTTGTGCAGCCTTACACCCCGGAATGGGCCGCGGCGGAAACCGGTATCGACGCGTCAGCCATCCAGGAGTTCGCCCGGGACCTGGCCAAGGCCAAACCCGCGGTCATCTGGCATCCGGGCTGGATGAACGCCCGCTACCGCAACTCTTTTTACCAGTCCCGGACCGCGTATTTGATCAATGCCCTCCTGGGCAGCATCGGCGCCAAAGGCGGGCTGCCTCTGGCCAATAAACCGGGCGACGTCGGGCGTAAGGGCCTGAAAAAATTGGCGGACCTTTTTCCCAAACCCAAGGAGCAGCGCGCGGATGGGGTGGGTTGGCGTTACCCGCATTTGGACAGCGGCCCTGGTTTGCTGCATCTGGGTTTCCAGGCCATCGAGACCGGGGACCCCTATCCGGTCAAAGCCTATATCGCCTACCGCCATGATCCCCTCATGGCCTACCCGGATCCGGAGGCCCTGAAAAAAATCTTTGATAAGCTGGACTTCTTGGCGGCCGTCACCTTCAGCTGGTCCGACACCGCCTGGTACGCGGACGTGGTCTTGCCCCTGTCCACCTACCTGGAGCGGGAAAGCATCCTGGCCGCCAAGAATGGTCTCAAACCCCACTTTTTCCTGCGGCAGCGCGCGGTTAATCCCTATCACGACACCAAAGCCGATTGGGAAATCCTCTGCGGGCTGGCCCAGCGCCTGGGTCTGGCCCCCCTGGCCTTCCAGAAGATCGAGGACATCTGGGAGTATCAGCTTCAGGGCACCGGGGTGGCCATGGCGGACTTTGCGGCCTCGGGCCTGGTGTCCCTGGCGGATAAGCCCAAATACCGCAGCCGGGATGAACTGAGCTTCAAGACCCCTTCCGGCAAAATCGAGATCATCAATGAACGCTGGGACAACGCCGGGGTGCCGTCTCTGCTCCCCTACGAATCCCCAGCCGCGCCGGGTCCGGGGCAATTCCGCCTGACCTTCGGGCGCTGTGCGGTGCACACCCAGGGGCACACCGTCAATAACCCCTTACTAGCCGAACAGATGCCGGAAAACGTCCTGTGGATCAACCAGGAAAAGGCTGCAGCCCTGAAGATCCAAGACGGCGAAGTGGTGGAAGTCCGCAGCAACGGCCACCGGGGACGCATTAAGGCCAAGGTGACCACCTTCATCCATCCGGACGCAGTCTTCATGGTCCACGGCTTCGGGCACCTGCTGCCGGTGGAGAGCCGGGCCCTAGGCAAGGGTGTCTCCGACAGCGCCCTCATGGGCGGGGGGCTGGATCTGTGGGATAAGGCCGGCGGCGGCATGGCCTTGCAGGAGCATTTTGTCACGGTGAGCAAAGTCACCCCGGCTTAGGGCAACCGTCTGCCGCGTCAGCGCCACTGGGGATTTTCTGCCCTGGCGGTTGATATTACCTTGAAGAATGGAGGATGGTAGATGCTTAGAGGTCTTTCCTGTTTGATGATAGTGGCCGTAGTCTTGGCCGCGGGCAGCGCAGCCGCGGAAACCCGGATCAAGTGTGCTTCCACCACCAGCACCCAAAATTCCGGCTTGTTTGATTACATCCTGCCCATTTTCCAGAAAAAGACCGGCATCCATGTGGACGTGGTGGCGGTGGGCACCGGCGCGGCCATTGAGATCGGCAAACGGGGCGACGCCGACGTCCTCTTGTGCCACGCCAAGGCCCAGGAGTTGAAAGCGGTCCAGGAAGGCTATTTCGTTAATCGGCACGACGTCATGTACAATGACTTCGTGATCATCGGCCCGGCCAACGACCCCCTGAAAATCAAGGGGATGAAATCCGCGGTGGAGGCCTTTAAGAAGATCGCGGCTCAAGGCGCCCCTTTTGTCTCCCGGGGCGACAAATCCGGCACCAATACCAAGGAGTTGGCCCTTTGGAAGGCTGCGGGGATCGACCCCAAGGGGCAGAAGTGGTATCTGGAAGTGGGCCAGGGCATGGAAAAGACCCAGCGCATCGCCAATGAGAAGCGGGGCTACACCTTGACCGACCGGGGCACCTGGCTGGCCACCAAGGATAAGGACAAGCTGGAGATGGTCATCGTCCTGGAAGGGGACCCGGTCCTGTTCAATCAATACGGGGTAATGGCCGTCAATCCCGCCAAACACAAACAGGTCAAATATAAAGAGGCCATGCAGTTCGTGGATTGGCTCATCTCCCCGGAGGGGCAGAAGGCCATTGCCGCGTTCAAGGATAAACACGGCAACCAGCTCTTCATTCCCAATGCCAAGTAGAAGTGAGCAGTAAGCGGGGAGCAGTGAGCAGCAACAGAAGAGTGCCCGCAGAGGCTCTTGATATGCAATTACTTTGTCATCCTGAGCGAAGCGAAGGATCTAGATTCTTCGCTCCCTCAGAATGACAACGTATGCCATGGCCTCCACAAATTTCTTATTGCTTTCTGCTTTACTGCTTACCGCTCACTGCTCACAGCTCACTTTTAAAGCATGGACACCATTTTCCAGGGATTTATCAGCGCGTTTAAGCTCATCCTGGCGCTGAATCCCGAACTGTTAAAGATCATCTGGCTGTCCATCCAGGTGTCGGGTGGGGCCTTGCTGCTGGCCATACTCCTGGGTCTGCCCCTGGGGGCCCTGATGGCGTTGCGGCGGCTGCCCCTGAGGGGCCTGATCCTCAACCTGATCAATACCGGCATGGGCCTGCCGCCGGTGGTGGTGGGCCTGGTGCTCTATCTCCTACTTTCCCGGAGTGGCCCCCTGGGCTTCCTGAGCCTCCTTTACACCCCTGGGGCCATGATCATCGCCCAGTTTATCCTCGCCTTTCCCATAGTCACTTCCTTGTCCCATACCGCCATTGTTAATGTGAATCCCATCATCCGGCAGGCGGCCCGGGTCCTGGGGGCCAACCCCCTCCAGGAGGCCCTGACCGTCATCCGCGAGGCCAGGTACGGGATCATCACCGGGTCCATCGCCGGCCTGGGCCGGGTGACCGCGGAAGTGGGCTCGGTCATTATCGTGGGCGGGAACATCGCCGGTTATACCCGGGTGATCACCACCACCATCGCCTTAGAAACTGACAAAGGCAATTTCGACCTGGCCATTGCCCTGGGGATCATCCTGTTGACCATTTCCCTGCTGATCAACGTCGCCCTCCGGGCCATCCAGAGGTTGGGCCGGACCTCCTCGGGGGTCATCTTATGGGACTAGCCCTGGAACTGGTGGAAATCTCCAAGACCTATAACGGCCTTGAGGTCTTGCAGGGCTGCTCCTGGACCTTTGAGGCCGGGTTGACCCATGTGATCATGGGCCCCAACGGCACGGGCAAGTCCACCCTGCTGCGCCTCTGCGCCCTGATAGAGGTCCCGGACCGGGGCCGGGTCATCTATCTGGCCGACGGCCAGCCCCTGGCCCCCGACCTGGCTTTGAAGCGCCGCTTAACCCTGCTGCTGCCCGGGGTGGGGGTCTTCAACACCTCGGTCTTCCACAATGTGGCCTATGGCTTGAAAATCCGGGGGATGGGCTCTAAGGAGGTAGAAGAAAGGGTGGGGGCCATCCTGGAGACCGTGGGGCTGGCGGCCAAACGGCGGCAGCGGGCCCTGGACCTCTCCACCGGCCAGAGCAAGCGCCTGGGCCTGGCCCGGGCCATGGTCATTGAACCGGAGGTTATCCTGCTGGATGAGCCCACCGCGTCCATTGACCAGGAAAATTCCGAAATCATCGAAGGCATCATCAAAAAGATCAAGGCGGAGAGAAAGGCCACCATCGTTATGGTGACCCATGATCCGGCCCAGGCCGAACGGCTGGCGGACCGGCTGCTCCTGATGCGAGATGGCAAGATAGCGCCCCTTTAAGCTTTATTCCCGCCGGGCACCCAACCGCGGCAGGATGGGTGGGGTTTTAGCCCGCGACCATCTTTGCCTGCTCCTTTCGCCTTTTCCTTTTGCCCATCTTCTAGTATTCTTCACAGACAGACGGCTTGCCCATGGCTACCTTCGCAGCTTACACCACCAACATCAAAATCAAGGCTGGGGTTGTCCTCATTCTGGCCTCCATGCTTGTGGTCCTGGGTCTGGATTTCTCAGGTGCCCTGACCTCTTATCGCCTCAAGACCCTGGATCTGCTGTTCCGCCACGCACCCCTGCCCAAAGCCACCCCCCAGGTGGTGGTGGTGACCGTGGACCAACCAGACCTGGATTTTTTTAAGACCCAGAAGGTCACCTGGCCCTGGCCCCGGCAGCTCTATGCGCCGTTGATCCAGTTTTGCCACCGCAGCGGCGCCAAGGCGGTGATTTTCGACATTCTCTATACCGAGGGCTCCTCTTACGGCCCGGATGATGATCAGATCTTGGCCGCGGCCGCCGGCGCCGCCAGGAATGTGATTTTTCCCTTCTTCCTCTCCCGGGAAGACAAGCCTTCGTCCCCCCAGACCCCAGAGGTTCTGAAGAAAGCCGCGCTGGCCATTGGCGGCTCTCCCCCCAAAGATCTCCTCCACTACCGGTCCCTGCTGGCCCCGATTCCCCCACTGGTGGACGCGGCCCGGACCCTGGGGAATGTGGAGTGCCGGCCGGATGTCGACGGCATCTATCGCCGGGTGCCCCTGGTGGCGCCATTTCAAGGCCGCCTCCTGCCCATTCTGGGCTTTGCCGCCTACCAGGCCTTGCAGCCCGGCCCCCCCTGGCGCTTCCAGGATGGGGCGTTGGTGCGGGGCCAGGAGCGAATTCCCCTGGACGCCCAGGGACAGTTTTTGCTTAAGTACCGGCGCTCCAGCCAAAGCGATCAGCCCGGCCGCAGCCACGAGCGTTACTCCGCGGCCAACCTGATTCAATCGGAGTACCGCTGCCAGCATAATCTCCCGCCCCTGGTGCCACTGAAGGCCCTGGCCGGCAAGTGGGTCTTCGTGGGCCTCACGGCCCCGGGTCTGTATGACCTCAAGGCCAGCCCGGTGAGCTCGGTCTACCCCGGGGTGGAAGTCCACGCCACCCTCCTGGACAACCTGATCCAAGGCGATTTCTTGCGGACCGTGCCGCCGTGGCTCCAGTGGGCCTGGACCCTGGTCCTGGTGACGGCCATGGTTCTGACGGTCCTCTTCTTATCCGGCATGTCCGGCCTGGTGGTCAACCTGGGCGCCCTGGTCCTCTTTAACGCCTTGCACCTGGGAGTCTGTGTTTTGGCCTTTGCGTACAGTTGGTACGGCGATCCCCTGTTAACGGACCTGGCCCTGAATCTCAGCTTCGCCCTGGCCGCGATCTACAGTTACGCCACCGAGGGCCGGCAGAAACAGGTGATCCGGGGCATGTTCGGCCAATACATGTCGGAAGTGGTGATCAAACATCTCCTGCAACATCCGGAAAAACTGAAGCTGGGAGGGGAACGCCGCCGGGTCACCCTGTTCTTCTCGGACCTGGCCGGGTTTACCACCCTGTCGGAGAAATTGGACCCGGAAACCGTGGTGAGTCTCTTAAACGACTATCTCTCCCGGATGACGGACATCATCCTGGAGGAAGAGGGCACAGTGGACAAATTTGAGGGCGACGCCATCATGGCTCTTTGGGGGGCGCCCCTGGACCAGGAGAATCAGGCAGTGCTGGCCTGCCGGGCCGCGTTGCGCCAAGTCGCGGCGCTTAAAGACCTGAACCGGTTTTTTGCCGAAAAGAAATTGCCCCTCCTTAGTCTCCGCATCGGCCTCAATACCGGCGAAGCCATCGTCGGCAATCTGGGCTCCCAGAAGCGTTTCGACTACACGGTCATCGGCGACACCGTCAATCTGGCCTCCCGGCTGGAGGGCCTGAACAAATTCTACTCCACCACCATCATGGCCAGCGAAGCCACCGTGAGCGAGTGCGGCGATCAGATAGAATTCCGGGAACTGGACTGGGTGGCCGTCAAAGGCCGGGCCACGCCGGTGACCGTCTATGAAGTAATGGCCTTGAAGGGGGAACTCTCCCCCGCCCAAATCGCGGCCCGCCGCGAGTTCGCAAAGGGCCTCAACCTCTTCCGGGAAAAGGCCTTTGCCCAGGCGATATCGGCCTTCTCCGCGGCGCTGGAACACCTCCCGGAAGACCCCCCTTCCCAGATGTTCCGGGACCTCTGCCAAAAATTCCAGGAAACCCCGCCACCGCCGGATTGGGACAGCGTCTTTCGCCCGGATAAGAAGTAAGGTAGACTTCACCCGAGCTAAAAAAATTGTTATATTGCCTTACTGCTGGTCCCGATTGCCTGGTGGCCTCCGGGACCAGAGGAATGAGATTATAGGAGCGGGATTTTATGAAACTGGCAATCATCGGCGCGGGTTATGTGGGTCTGGTGACCGCAGCCTGCTTTGCCGAAATGGGCAACGAAGTTATTTGCATGGATGCTGACCCCAAAAAAATCGAAACCCTGAAGGCTGGCCGCATCCCCATCTATGAGCCGGGATTGGAAGATTTTATCAAGCGCAATAGCCAGGAGAACCGTCTGAGTTTCACCACCGATCTGGCTGCGGCGGTGCAAGACAGCGTCATCATTTTTATTGCCGTGGGCACCCCCCAGGACCGGGACGGCTCCGCGGATTTGTCCATGGTGTTGGACGTAGCCCGGAACATCGGCAAGCTGATGAACGACTACAAGGTCATCGTGGAGAAATCCACGGTGCCCGTGGGCACCGCGGCCAAAGTGCGCCGGGTCATGGAGGAGGAACTGCAAAAAAGGGGGGAAAAACTGGAATTCGACGTGGTGTCCAACCCCGAGTTCCTCAAGGAAGGCACCGCGCTGGATGACTTCATGAAGCCGGACCGGATCGTGGTGGGCTGCGACGACCCCCGGGTGGCGGAGTTGATGAAGGAGCTCTATGGCCCCTTTGTACGCACCCATCACCCCATCATCGTCATGGATGTGGTGTCGGCGGAATTGACCAAGTATGCGGCCAATGCCTTCCTGGCCACCAAAATTTCTTTTATCAACGAGCTGGCCAACATCTGCGCCCGCACCGGGGCCGACATCGCCATGCTCCGCCAGGGTATCGGCTCCGACTCCCGCATCGGCAACCTCTTTCTCTTTCCCGGCTTGGGCTACGGCGGCTCCTGCTTCCCCAAGGATATGCAGGCCCTCATTCACACCGCCAACTCCTATAATTACCGCCCCCGGCTGTTGGAGTCCGCGGAAGCCATCAACCTGGACCAGCGGCAAATCTTCCTGAAGCAAATCCGGCAAGCATTCCTGGGGGACTTGAAAGGCCGGTGCTTCGCCATTTGGGGCCTGTCCTTCAAGCCCCAGACGGATGACATCCGGGAAGCCCCAGCCTTGACCATTATTTCCCACCTGTTGGCCGAGGGGGCGAAAGTCCGGGCCTACGATCCGGAAGCCATGGCCGCGGCCGGACAGCACTTCGGGGATAACCCGGCCATTGCCTTTGTCAATTCCAGTTACGGGGCTTTGGAGGAGGTGGACGCCCTGATCATCTGCACCGAATGGGCCCGCTTCCGGGAGCCGGACTTTGAACGGATGAAATCCCTGATGAAGTCCCCGGTAATTTTTGATGGCCGCAACCTATACAAACCCGGGAAAATGGCAAGACTGGGATTTGAGTATTTTTATGTAGGGAAGAAAATTTAGCTCCTCAAAGGAGATATCATGCCGGCAGAGAAACGTTGTCTCATCTCCCGGGCAGACATCGCCCGGCGGGTTAAGGAATTGGCGACCCAGATCAGTAAGGATTACGAGGGCCGGGACCTGGTGATGGTGGGCGTCCTCAAGGGCGCTTTCATTTTTCTGGCCGATCTGGTCAGGGCCCTGCCCTTCCCGGTGGAGGTGGATTTTGTCCGGGTCAAGAGCTACGGCGCCGGCACCACCTCTTCCGGGGAAATCAAGGTCACCAAGGACGTGGAAGAAGTCCTGCAGGGCCGGGACGTGTTGATCGTGGAAGACATCGTTGACCTGGGCCTGACCCTGGATTTTTTGCGCCAACATCTCCTGGCCCACCAACCCCGGTCGCTGAAAATCTGCTGCCTCATCGACAAGAAGGAACGGCGGCAGGTGGAAGTCCCCCTGGACTACGTGGGCTTTCCCGTAGCCAAAGGCTTCCTGGTGGGCTACGGCCTGGACTGCGGTGAAAAGAACCGCACCTGGCCGGAGGTGTATGAGCTGCTAAATATTTAGGAATAATTCAAGAATAGGCCTGATTCTGCTTCCAGGAATCCTTAAAAAATTATTGGCACTAACTCCCCCTCCCCTTGTGGGAGGAGGTTGGGGGGAGGGGGCGATTTGGGCAAGTAGGCGCCCTAAAGACGCCACCCCCACCCCGACCCTCCCCCCTCAAAGGGGGAGGGAGGAAGAAATTCTGCATTCGCAAATCCGCGGTAGGGAAAAAGAGCTTTCAGCTTTCAGCCAAAAATAGAGAAGGCCTTGGTTTTTTGGGCTGATAGCTGGCAACTGATAGCTGACAGCTAATATGCGACGCTTCGCGGCGGTGGATTTAGGGTCTCTGACGGTGCGCCTGGCCATGGCTGAGCTCACCGGGCCGGGGCGCCTTCAGGTACTGGGGCATTACCGGGAAGTCACCGGCTTGGGCGGGGGCTTGGCCCGGGACGATAACCTGGCCCCGGAGGATATGGCCCGCACCTTCCGGGCCCTGGAAGGGTTTGCCCGGAGGCTGCGAGCCCAAGGGGCGGAGGCCTGTCGGGTGGTGGGCACCCAGGCGCTGCGCCAGGCCAGGAACCGGGAAGTTTTTCTCCGGCAGGTCCGGGAAGGGTTGGGGTTGCCGGTGGATATTCTCTCCCCGGAGGAAGAGGCCCGGCTCTCCCTCAAGGGCGTGCTCTCGGCCCTGGCCCCGGAGTTGGCCGCGGCTCCGGAATTAGTGGTCTTTGACGTGGGCGGCGGCAGCTCGGAATGGGCCCTCATCCGCCAGGGGAAAGAACCACAATTTGCCAGCCTGCCCCTGGGCGTGCTCACTTTGAGCCAGGCCCGGCCCCTGGGAGACCCGCCCCGGCCGGAAGCGGTGGCGGCCCTGCACCATGAAATTGCGCAGCGGTTGAGGACATTTTATCAGCAAAACCTCAAGCCCTACCTAACCAAGACGCCACTGTTGGTGGGCACCGCGGGGGCGGTCACCACCCTGGCGGCCCTGGCCCTGGAGATGGACCGCTACGACGCGGCCCGGGTCAATAACCTGATCCTGAGCCGGAAGCAAATCGCGGCCATCACGGAGCATCTCTGCCGCCTGCCGGAGGCGGAGCGGGCCCGGCTCCCCGGCATGGAGCCCGCCAAGGCCGGGGTGATGGTGGCCGGGGCGCTGATTATTCAGACGATCCTGGAGGTCTGCCGCCAAGACCAGCTGGTGGTCATCGACGCCGGCCTGCTGGAGGGGGTGCTGGGGGAAATGGCCGAAGAACAAAGCTTGGAATAGTTCAAGGTTCAAAGTTCAACGTTTAAAGTTAAGACCATGATTTCAGGACATTCTGCGTAATGAAGATAGACCGTCGAGGGCGCGCCCCACAAAAACCCTGAACTTTGAACCTTGAACTTTGAACTATTCGGGGCGATTATTAAAGATTAAAAGTCTAAAACCACGCTTTCGGAGAAGAACCCATGGCCGAGCCGATTCCGTATGCATACACCTTTGATGATCTCTTATTAGTGCCGGACGCGTCCGCGGTCCTGCCCAGCGAGGTGGACCTGTCCACCCAGCTTACCCGCCGCATCCGCCTGAACATCCCCCTGTTGAGTTCGGCCATGGACACGGTCACGGAGGCGGATACCGCCATTTCCCTGGCCCGGCAAGGTGGCATCGGCATTATTCACCGTAACATGACCATCCCTGCCCAGGTTTTGGAAGTGGAGAAGGTGAAGAAGTCGGAAAGCGGCATGATCATCGAGCCGGTGACCATCGGTCCGGAGGAGAGCATCGCCAAGGTGCTGAATCTGATGGAGCGCTACCGCATCTCCGGCATCCCGGTGGTGGAAGGCAAGCGCCTGGTGGGGATCGTCACCAACCGGGACCTGCGCTTCGAAACCAACCTGGAACAGAAGGTCAAGGAGGTGATGACCAAGGACCGCCTGGTCACCGCGCCCGTGGGCATCACCCTGGAGGATTCCAAGGCCCTGCTCCACAAGTTCCGCATCGAAAAGCTGCTGGTGGTGGATGATGAGTACAATCTCAAGGGTCTGATCACCATCAAGGATATTGAGAAAATCCGCAAGTACCCCCTGTCCTGCAAAGACGAGTTCGGCCGTTTGCGGGTAGGGGCCGCGGTGGGGGTGGGCCCGGACCGGGAGGCCCGGGTGGAGGCCCTGCTCAATGCCGGGGTGGACGTGGTGGTTATCGACACCGCGCACGGTCATTCCCAGCGGGTGATACAGGCGGTGGCGGCCACCAAGCGGGAATTTCCCGAGGTGGATCTGATCGCCGGCAACGTGGCCACCGCGACCGGGGCCGCAGACCTGATCAAAGGCGGGGTGGACGCGGTGAAGCTGGGGGTGGGCCCCGGCTCCATCTGCACCACCCGGGTGATCGCCGGGGTGGGGGTGCCCCAATTATCCGCCATCATGGACTGCGCCAAGGCCACCTGCAAGGCGGACATTCCCCTGGTGGCCGACGGCGGCATCAAATACTCCGGGGACGTCACCAAGGCCCTGGCCGCAGGCGCGGATGTGGTGATGATCGGCAGCCTCTTTGCTGGCACCGACGAAAGCCCCGGGGAGACCGTGATCTTCCAGGGGCGGAGCTACAAGATCTACCGGGGCATGGGGTCGCTGGAGGCCATGAAGGCGGGCAGCCGGGACCGCTACTGCCAGGAAGACATCGACCTGGAGTGCAAGCTGGTGCCGGAAGGCATTGTCGGCCGGGTGCCCTCCCGGGGGAAACTGCCGGACGTCATTTTCCAGTTGATGGGGGGCCTGCGCTCGGGCATGGGCTACGTGGGCTGCCGCACCATCCCGGAACTGCAAGAAAAGGCTAAATTTATCCGCATCTCCCCCGCGGGCCTCAGAGAATCGCACGTCCACGACGTGATTATCATGAAGGAAGCCCCCAATTATTGGGTGGAGTAGAAAGTACATTATGCGTCTTTCCATCAACTGGCTGAAGGATTTTGTCGACCTCACGGTGCCGGCCGCGGACCTGGCGGACCGCCTGACCCTGGCCGGCCTGGAAGTTGAGGCCCTGGAAGAGGTGGCCCCGGATTTTTCCGGGGTGGTGGTGGCCCGGGTGAACCGGGTGGAAGCCCATCCCCAGGCGGACCGCCTGCGGCTGGCGGAGGTAACGGACGGCCGCGCTACCTACCAGGTGGTCTGCGGCGCTCCCAACCTGACCGCGGACACCCTTTATCCCTTTGCCCCCGTGGGCGCGGTGGTCTCGGGGGGCCATAAAATCAAACCCGCCAAGCTCCGGGGCATCGCCTCCGAAGGCATGCTCCTGGCAGAGGATGAGATGGGTCTGTCCACGGACCATGCGGGCTTGATGGACATCCCCCAGGACCTGCCCCTGGGCGCGGATTTTGCCGGGGCCATGAACCTGGCGGACGTGGTCCTGGAAGTGGCCGTCACCGCCAACCGTGCGGATTGCCTGAGTGTCCTGGGCCTGGCCCGGGAGGTGGCCGCCCTGTTGGAACAGCCCCTGCGCCACCCGGAGGTGATCCTGGCCGAAGTTGCGGCCCCGGCCCATCACCCGGCCAAAGTGACCATCCTCGATGCGGTGGGCTGCCCCCGGTACGCGGCCCGGCTGGTCTTCGACCTCACCGTGGGTCCCTCTCCCTTCTGGCTGCGGCGGCGTCTGCAACTGGGCGGCGTCAGGGCCATTAATAACCTGGTGGACGTCACCAACTACGTGCTCCTGGAATTCGGCCAACCTCTGCATGCCTTTGATTTTACCAAGCTCCACGGCGGCGAAATCATCGTGCGGCGGCCCGGTCCCGGAGAGACCAGCTTCACGACCCTGGACGGCCAGGAACGCCCCTTGACCCCCGAGACCCTCCTGATCTGCGACGGCGAAAAACCCGTGGCTCTGGCCGGGGTCATGGGCGGCCTCTTCTCGGAAGTCATGGAAGCCACCCGGCAGGTCCTGATAGAGAGCGCCTATTTTAACCCCGGCAGCATCCGCCGCACTTCCAAGCGCCTGGGGCTGAGCACGGAGGCCTCCTACCGCTTCGAGCGGGGCGTGGACCCGGAAGGGACCATCCATGCCCTGGAGCGGGCGGCCCAGCTCATGGCCCAGTTGGGGGGCGGCCGGGTCCTGGCCGGACGCCTTGATGAATATCCCCAGCCGGTCTACCGGCCCCGCCTGACCCTGCGGGCCTCCCGGACCAACGCGGTCCTGGGCACGGCCTTGCCCCAGGAGGAGATGCAAGGGTTGCTGACCCGGCTCCATCTGCCGGTGGTCAAGCGGGACGAGGACACCCTGGAGGTGCAGGTGCCTCCCTTCCGGGGTGATCTGGAGCGGGAGATCGACCTCATCGAAGAGATCGCCCGCCTGGCGGGCTTTGATCAGGTGCCGGTGACCCTGCCCCGGGGGGAGCTGGCCACCCGCCGCCCCGCGCCCGAGGCGCGGCTGCGGCGCGAGGCCCGGAAGCTGCTCCTGGGTCAGGGTTTCTTCGAGATCATCAACTATTCCTTTCAGTCGGAAAAGCTCCAGTCCCTGCCGGGAGATGGAGGGGAAGCCCTGCGCCTGGCCAATCCCCTGAGCGAGGAGCAGGCCCTGATGCGCACCTCGCTCCTGCCCGGGGTCCTGGACGCCCTGCGGCGCAACCATCTGAAACAGATGGCCGACGTCCGCCTCTTTGAGCTCTCCAAAATCTTCCTGCCCGTGGCCGGCGCGGAGCAGCCCCGGGAGGAGCAGTGGCTCACCGGGGTGATGTCCGGCGCCCGGGAGGAGAACTCCTGGCTGGCCGCCAAGGCCCAGGTGGACTTCTTCGACCTGAAAGGCGTGGTGGAAACCTTGCTCCAGGGCTTGCTGATCCCGGAGGTAAGTTTCCGGGCGGAGGCCCTGCCTTCGTATCTGCGGCAAGGGGCCCGGGTCTATACCGGGGAGCAGGAACTAGGGGTGTTAGGGGAAATCGCGCCCCAGATCGGGGAAAAACTCGACCTGGAAGGGCCGGTTTGGACCTTCGAGCTGAACTTCCAGACCCTGGCCGCGGCGGCCCAGCCCTTCCCCCTCTTTACCCCCCTGCCCCGCTACCCTGCGGTCTACCTGGATATCGCCCTGATTGTCCATGATGACGTGCCGTCAAGCCGGGTGGCCCAGGAACTCTACTACCACGGGGCGCCCTGGCTGGTGGAGGCCCGCCTCTTCGATGTCTACGCGGGGGCGCCCATTGCTGCGGGCAAGCGCAGTCTGGCCTTTCGCCTCACCTACCGGGACCCGGAGCGGACCCTGACGGATGAGGCGGTCAACCGGCATCATGAGGCCCTGGTGAAGGCTTTGCAGGAAGAACTGGGAGCGGAATTGCGTTAAGGTGGACCTGGCGGAAGAACTACCGGCCAAGAGATTTTATACCATCGGCGAGGTGAGCCGCCTTACCGGAGTGCGGCCCCATGTGCTGCGGTACTGGGAAACCCGGGGCAAGATCCTCCGGCCTTACCGCAAGTCCTCCCGCCACCGCCTCTACCGCACCACGGACATCCAACTGATCTTTGAAATCAAGCGCCTCCGGGACGAGGAAAAGCTGACCATCGCGGCCATGCGCCGCCAGCTCCAGGCCCAGGCCCGGGGGCCCATCCCCTGCCAGCAGGCGCCCCTGCCCGGGAAACCTTCAAAGGATGAACGTCTGGCCCTGCTCCAGGCCATCCGGGAGGAACTGCTGGCTATCAAGGATCTGTTAGAATAGCAGGAGCGGAAGTAAAATAGGCCAGGCGTTATATCAAGTTCGCATTTGCAGGCAATAATCCTAAAGACCGGCGTTTATCGGCGTGTATCGGCGGCTAATAATTAACCGCCGATACACGCCGCTGATTCTGCCGGTTTATTGCATGGCAAGATGAATTTGGTATTAGACCCCTGGCCTCTTGCTTTAAGAAGCCTTTCCTTATTCCACCGTACCACTATCCGACTTTTTGGCGTCGCTACTAGCCGGCTTTTTCCCCAGGTGGAGCTTTATTTTCAAGCGCTGCCAAAAACTGAGGGGCGCCGGGGGTTTTTCTTCCTTTTCCTTGTCTGCTGCCGCCTTTTCTTCTTCCTTGGGTGTGGTATCAGTGGTAACCACGGGTGGCTGTTTCTGCCCCGCCGGTGGCGGCGCGGCCGCGGAGGGGACCGGGGCCGGCGGGCTGGGAGTCGCGGTTACTGGCGCCAGCGGTTTCCCGGCTGCCGGGCCAGCCGCCCCGGGAGGTTGGGGTTTGGCGGCTTCCGGCAGAGTCTCCGGGAGCTTGGCCTCCGGCTGTTTGACCGCGGGTTTGAGTTTGGTTACCCTCATCCTGCGCGCAGGAATGGCGGCCACTTCCGATTCCCGCAATTTCAGCTGCTTTCTCAGAAACTCGATGCGGCGGTTGACGCTGGCCAACAAGCCATGGTAATCGATCTTCCCCTGGATCTGGCCTTTGAGAAACCGGTAGCGCATCAGGGCCTCTTCAAATCGGGCCATGCGCAACATCGCCTCGGTGTTATCATAGAACTTGAATGCCCCTGCGGCATGATATTCCGTCAAAAAACTCCCATAATCAGTAAACCCGCCTGCCGGTTCCTTCACCACCCGCTTCGCTTTTTTCGGCTTAGTGGTTGCCAGATCGGGGCTTCCGGAATAAGAACCCGGCTTTGCCGGGTTTGTTGACCTTGGATTTGCTGGGGAAGAAGCTCCCGGATTTGGATTTAAGCTATTTGGCATTACCATAATCGGACTTGCTGGACTCGCGGTTGCCGGATTAGAGCCCGCCGGGGGTAGAATTTTCGCTTTTTGGCTTGCCGATTGTGCTCCTGCCGGCCCTGCCAGGGCCAGGTTCAATACCAGCACTACCGGAAATTTTCCCCACCAATTTGATATTTTCATAGCCTTTCCCGCCTACCATCCTTTCGGGTATTACGTCAAAAAACTTAAGAAAGAGTTTAAGAAAATTAAAAACTTTCTCCTTCCTGGGGCAATTTTTTCACGAAATATGGCCATTTAAGAATTAGTGATTATTTTTATGATGACCGTGGAAGGTAGCTACTGATTATCTATTATCTTGAATTACCTAGCTAATCAGTAAGATGTTCCCAGCATTCCCCGCCTGCGCAGGAAAAATTTTTTCGCGTTTTTGTCTTAAGTCAAGGGATCGCTCTCATCCCTGTTTTAA
Source organism: Deltaproteobacteria bacterium (assembly GCA_021813445.1). Classification (GTDB taxonomy): domain Bacteria; phylum Desulfobacterota; class Desulfobaccia; order Desulfobaccales; family 0-14-0-80-60-11; genus SURF-52. The sequence goes on along the minus strand of JAKAKP010000043.1, from coordinate 46,592 downwards.
CTTATTGCCAACAGCGGCCAATACTAGTGAGCCTGGCCACCACCAAGAATTCTTATTTTAAACGGAGGGAAGCTAGATGTTTTGTTATCAATGTGAGCAAGCGGCAAAAGGCGTGGGGTGCACCATTCAGGGGGTTTGCGGCAAGAACCCGGAAGTGGCAGCCCTGCAGGACCTGTTGATTTACAGTCTGCAAGGGCTGTCCCAGGTGGCGGTGGCAGGCCGCAAGGTAGGCGTCAGCGACCGGGAAGTCAACGTCTTTACCGTCAAGGCGTGCTTTTCCACCCTCACCAACGTGGATTTCGATCCGGAGCGGTTTGTGAAGCTGATCCACCGTTGCGTGGAACTCCGGGAAGGTCTGAAAGCCAAGGTGAAGGCCGCGGGGGGCAGCGCCGCTTACCCGGCCGGTCCGGCCACCTTCCAGCCCGGGGCCAACAAAGAGGCCATGCTGTCGCAGGCCGAAGCCGTGGGCCTGAAATCCTACCCGGCCGCGGACCCGGATGTTCTTTCCCTGAAGCACACCCTCCTGTTCGGAGTCAAAGGCGTGAGCGCCTATACGGATCATGCCCAGATCCTGGGACAGGAAGACGAAAAGGTCTATGCCTTCGTCCATGAGGCCCTGGCCGCCACCGCGGCCGAGGGTTTGAGCGTCGCCGCGATGGTGCCCCTGGCGTTAAAATGTGGGGAAATCAACCTCCGGGCCATGGAACTCCTGGATGCCGGTAATACCGGCAGATACGGCCATCCCGTGCCCACCAAGGTGCCCCTGGGCCACAAGAAAGGCAAGGCCATCGTGGTTTCCGGCCACGACCTCCTGGACCTGGAAGAGATCCTCAAACAGAGCGAAGGCAAAGGCATTTACGTTTACACCCACGGGGAGATGCTCCCCTGCCACGGCTATCCCCAACTGAAAAAATATCCCCACTTCTACGGCCACTACGGCACGGCCTGGCAGAACCAGGCCAAGGAATTCGCCCAGTTCCCCGGGGCCATTGTCATAACCACCAACTGCCTGCAGCGGCCCCAGGAAGTCTACGCAGATAACCTCTTTACCTGCGGCCTAGTGGGCTGGCCCGGCATCAAACACATCGCCGACCGCAATTTCCAGCCGGTCATTGACAAGGCCCTGGCCCTGCCCGGCTTTGCGGCAGACGAGGATAAAGGCTTCGTCAACTCCGGTTTTGCCCGCAACACCGTGATGTCCGTGGCCGGCACGGTCATCGATGCCCTGAAAAATAAAAATATCCGCCACTTCTTCCTGGTGGGCGGCTGCGACGGCGCCAAACCCACCCGCAACTACTACACCGAGTTCGTGGAAAAGGTCCCCAAGGACTGCATCGTCCTCACCCTGGCCTGCGGCAAGTTCCGCTTCTTCGACAAGGACCTGGGCGACATCGGCGGTATTCCCCGCCTGCTGGACATCGGCCAGTGCAACGACGCCTATTCTGCGGTGCAGATCGCGGTAGCCCTGGCCAAGGCCTTCAACGTCGGGGTGAACGACCTGCCTCTGTCCCTGATCCTCTCCTGGTACGAGCAAAAAGCGGTGGCCATTCTCCTCACCCTGCTCTACCTGGGGATCAAGAACATCCGCCTGGGACCGTCGCTCCCGGCCTTCATCACCCCCAACGTCCTGGATGTGCTGGTGAAGAACTTCAACATCATGCCCATCACCACCCCGGACGCGGACCTGAAGGCGATCCTGGGATAGTTTAGAAGCAGGGATCAGGGACCGGGGGTCAGGGACAGTTGTTTTTCCCTGACCCCTGCCCCCTGCTTTTTCCCCCTGGCCCCTGGCCCCTGTTTTCCTGGTCCCTGAACTTCGGCACAAACCGGGGCACCCGGCGGCAATACTCCTCGTAGGCTGCACCGTAGCGGTCCCGGAGTTCCTTTTCCTCCAGGCGGGCGATGATCAAGGTGCCCGGCAGCCCAGATTTTCGACTAAACTGTCAAATGCAAACCTCGAAAGGTCTGGCCTCATTTTCAGCTCTAAATAAAAAGCCCCGCTCTATCAAGAGCGGGGCCTTTTGGATCGCTACTCAACAAAATAGTGTTATTTTAAAGAAAGACCCTATAATCAATATTGAGTGCCTTAGATAGACGTTTTGCTAAATCTTTTCCAATTGGCCTTTTGCCTTTCTCCATCTCTGAGATATGACTTTGCTTTACACCTATAGATAAAGAAAGCTCTTTCTGTGTAAGTCCTTCCCTCTTGCGAGCGGCACGCAAAGCGACACTTGCATTGAACTGAGGATAAACCTCTTTCCAAGGAACCGTATCTATAAGCTCGTCGGCTTCCTCTGCCCCATAGGAGGCCATAAGTTCTTTAACTTCATTTAACTTTTTGGCAGGGATCCGAAATTTAATCACGACAAATTCTGTCGTAATCGACTCCCTCATGTGTTCCAACATAAAGCACCTTTATGATTTTCTCTTTCTTATTAATAACCTTCCACACCGTTACGTAAGTGGGTTTGCCTTTCTGCAAATGGCAATGGTGGCAATTCTTACTAGATGAAATCTTGCTATAGTTGGGCCAGGCGCTCCGCACCGGCCCTGCGAGTTCAATTTCTTTTAAAAGCAGTTGAAAGAGTTCATCAATTCCTTGCGGCACCTTTCTGCGGTTCTTCCGAGCTTCTGCGCTTACCCTAACATCCCATAATGACATATTCGTTTCCCCTTCAAATTTAAAAGATATGTCATACGATTGGGCTCCTTTCTTAAAATTGAATTCTTTCTTAAAATCTGCCTAAAATTGATTCCTAATCTGCTTGAAATATATATACCATCAGTTGGTATATATGTCAAGGCGGTTGCTTCAAATTTTTTTCCTTCCTACTCCCACGTTCTGACGCAGCATTTCATAGGCGGCCTGCTCTGCATCAGGGTGGCCATCTTGTTTTCTTATTCCATGATCACCATCAGGACCAGGACGATATAATAACCGACTGCGTCCATAATCTACTTGCTCCCCTCCGCCTCGAACCTAATCTCATTATAAGGTCCTCCCGGCCCCAGCACCAGGCCCCGCCCGGGAGCCCCCCGGCCGACTTGACAGCAGCTTTTCCGCCCTTAGTTTAAACCTAGATGTGCAATCTGCAACAAGCTTGGGGATAACCAGTTTCATCTCCCTAAAATCAGTAAGTTGAGGTTTATTGGTCATGCCCTCACCCAGAAGCAAAAGGACCTTGCGTTCCCTTGCCAATATCAACCCCGGCCCGGGGCAGAGCGCCGCGGCCCGGCCGGTAAACGAGCAACCCCTGTTGGACGCCTATTCCCAGGCCATTATCGGCGCGGTGGAGAAGGTCAGCCCCGCGGTGGTCAATATCGACGTGCGCCAGCAGGTCCGGACTCAGGGCCAGGTCCAGGAAGTGCCGGCCAACGGCTCCGGCTTCATTTTTACCCCGGACGGTTTTATTCTCACCAACAGCCATGTGGTGCACCAGGCCGCCAGGATCGAAGTGGCCCTGGCGGACGGCCGCCGCTTCGGGGCCACCCTCCTGGGGGACGACCCGGACACCGATCTGGCGGTGCTGCGCATCGATGCCCCCGACCTGGCGGCCGCGCCCCTGGGGGACTCACACGTCCTTCGGGTCGGCCAACTGGTGGTGGCCATCGGCAACCCTTACGGGTTCCAATACACGGTCACCGCCGGGGTGGTCAGCGCCCTGGGGCGCTCCATCCGCTCCACCACCGGCCGTCTTATCAGCAATATCATCCAGACGGACGCGGCCCTCAATCCCGGCAACTCCGGCGGCCCCCTGGTCACTTCCGCGGGCGAGGTCATCGGCGTCAATACCGCGGTGATCATGGCCGCCCAGGGGCTCTGCTTCGCCATTCCCATCAACACCGCCAAGTACGTGGCCGCGTTGCTCATCCGGGACGGCCGGGTGCGGCGCAGCTATATCGGCCTGGGCGGGCAAAATGTCGCCCTGCCCCGCCGCCTGGTGCGCTTTCACCGGCTCCCGGTCGTAAGCGGGGTGCTGGTCATCTCCCTGGAGCCCCAGAGCCCGGCGCAGCAGGCCGGGCTGCGCCAGGGGGATGTCATCGTCGCCTTCGCGGGCCAGCCCGTCGCCGAAATCGACGACCTGCATAAACTGCTCACGGAGGCCCGGATCGGCGTCAAATCCTCCTTGACCATCCTGCGGGGTCCGGAAAAAATGATGCTGGACGTCTTTCCGGAAGAATCCCGGGCCAGAAGCTGACGCCGGCAACATCGCCAGAAAAGGCTGACGCCATGAAAGTAACCGTTAAGAACATCTCCCTGACCTTCAGCGCCGGGTGCGTGGGCGGGCTGATGAATATGCTCGCCGTTTGGCTCTCGGGGCTCGCGGGCCTCACCCAGGCCCTGGGGGTGAAAATCGCCCCCCAGCTCACGGCCCCCTGGCTTTATAACCGCCTGACCTGGGGCGGCCTCTGGGGTCTGATGTTCCTCTGGTCCATGAGAAGGCTCTCTTACCCGGTGAGAGGTCTGCTGTACTGCCTGGCCCCAAGCCTGGTGCAACTCTTCGTGGTCTTCCCCTTCCAGGCCCACAAGGGCGTGCTGGGGCTGCAATTGGGCTATCTGACCCCCGTGGTTGTCCTCATTTTTAACGCCGTCTGGGGCCTGGCCGCAGGCGCGTGGTTGCAGCTGACCATGGCAGAATAGATCGGGCTTCCGGATGGGTGTGAGGGGGGAGGGCCGGGGGCGGGATTGCCCGCCCTCCCCTGATGTTTGCCCCTGGCTGGCAAGCCGCTTTCGGGGCGCCGCCACCGGCTCCGGCCTCATGTTCTTGTGCCTGCCCCTTGCCCTGGAGTCGGGAATATCCTAAAATTTGCCTTGATAGCGGCGGGTTTGGTATCTCTGCGGCTGCTGCCCGGTTCTTGATTTTCACCACTGCCTGACCATTTTGGAATAGGAGAAAGAGTTGACCATAACCCTGAAGAATCTTAGCCTCACCTTCGCGGCCGGCGCTTTGGGCGGGCTGCTGAAGGGCCTCACCTCTTGGCTCTTTGGGACCCTGGGGCTCAATGCCCTTTTAGGGTCCCCTTTCGCGCCGGCCTTGACTCCCCTTTGGCTATACCAGCACGTGGTTTGGGGCGGCCTCTGGGCCTTTCTCTTTTTCTTACCGCTGAAGAAGCTACCTTATGTCAGTCTGGGCATAATCTACAGCCTGCCCCAAACGCTCATCACCCTGTTAATCCTGATGCCGGTCATGGGTAGGGGTATGCTGGGGTTGCGGCTAGGCCATGTTACCCCGGTATTGGTCCTGTTTTTCGGCTTTGTCTGGGGCATTGCCACTGCCCTCTGGTTGAAGTGGTCCCGGGAAAGCTGAAGCCGCGTTTGCTGCCAGACGCCTTTAGGTGCGCACCTGACCAAAATGCCGGCAACCAAGTCCCTGCCCATCGTACAACTATCCGGTTCTCCCCGGGAACTGGGCCTGCAGCATGGCCGGACCCTGGCCGCGGAGATTCGGGTCCTACGCCGGGCCCTGCTGACTTACCTGGCCCGGGTCAGTCTCTTTGCCGGTGCTCTCCCCCTCTTTGCCTCACTGCGTTTTCTGGCCCGGCGCTTTTGGCCCTATGTGCCGCCCCGCTTCCGGGAGGAAATGCAAGGAGTGGCCGCAGGCGCGGACCTGGGCCTGGGGACCATCCTTCTCATCAACGTCCTGGATGACCTGGCCAACAACAGCCCCCGCTGTTCGGCCCTGGCCGCGGGCGGCCCTTATACCGGGGACGGCTCTTTCCTTTTGGGCCGCAACCTGGACTATCCCGTTTTTACCGAGGTCATGGTGCAGCATCAGACCCTCTTCCTGCTGGAGCCGGTCAAGAGCCTGCCTCTGGCCTCCCTGGCCTGGCCGGGCTATGTGGGCGTGTGCACCGGCATGAACCGGGCCGGAGTGGCCCTGGCCCAGCTTACCGCCATGAGCCGGGACCGCTCCCTTCAGGGCGTCCCCGCGGCCCTGCGGTTCCGCCAGGCCCTGGAGGGGGGGACCGATCTCCCTACCGCGGCCGCCTTAATCCTCCAGGTCCCGGGGACCATCGGCAATAATCTGCTGCTCTGCTCCGGCACCGCGGCTGCGGGCCTGGAGATTTCCGCCCGCCGCGGCGTGATTCGCTACCCCGCAGCCGGGCTGCTCCTGGCCACCAACCACTACCAAACCGGATTGATGGCCCCCCTGACCGGCCGGTTTCCACCCCGCCCCCCCTTGTCTGCCCTCTCTCCTTATCATTTCACGGAGGCTTACAGTAAAGCGCGGTTGGCCCGGCTCCAGGAGCTGACCGCCGAAACCCGCCTGGGGCCGGCAAAAATCCAGGAAATCCTGGCCGACCCCGGGATTGCCAACCCCGGCACCGTAGTCAGCGCCGTCTTTGCTCCGGGGGCGCAAAAGATGTGGCTGGCACGGGGCCGCCGCGCCCCGGTGAACCAGGGGCCGTTTCAGGAAATCCGGCTGTGGGATTGATTTGCAGGCATTGCCAAATTTCGATTTCCCATCGAGTCTTAGGAACTGCAACCGGAGGTAAATTGTGAGCAGTGCCTCATGGGCCAGAGGGCCCACGCGTGCAACATGAAGAGACCTGGGGGCGCAGGCCTCTGTGCCCGCCGGGCCCCAGACGGCCAGGGATGGCCGCCCCGCCTTCCAAATTTCAATTTTGAAACCTTGAACCTTTCGAAGCAGGGCAACGGCTTGCAGTTCCAAACCACCTTGACATCAGACCCGCATTTGGTAATATTTCTAGGCGCGGGCGATTAGCTCAGGTGGATAGAGCGTTGGTCTCCGGAACCAAAGGTCGGGCGTTCGAGTCGCCCATCGCCCGCCAGAAAATATCAAGGGGTTAGGCATTCAGCCTAACCCCTTGTCCTTTTTCGTCTTCGATTCTAATAAACCCAGTGCAAACTGCAGTAAATGTCTTTCCTGGAGGGCTCCACCGAGAAAAAAAAGTTTTTGGGGCTATCCAGCCCTAGAAAGGCGTCGTTGATGAAAGCCCCGAAAAAATGACCAAAGGCCATGCCTGCCAGGACATCCGAAGGGTAATGCTTCTTAGCCTCAAGCCGGGCCCAGCCGGTGCTTAAAGTAAGGGCGAAGAAACCCGCCCGCAAGCCCATGCAGGCTGCATCGGGCACATCCAGGTAGCGGAGGTTGCGGGTCGCCAGAGTGTCGCAGACCGCAGTTCTGGAGGCATGACCCGAGGGGAAGCTGTCATGACCCGAGTTGTCCGGGCGGGTCCGGTTGGTGGTATATTTGAGGAGATCGGTGGTCCCTTCGGTCAAGGCTACTGCGGCGATGCCCACCGTCAGCCCCTTGGCTTTGGCCCAGGCCCAATCGTCGGATTTTTCCCCACTGGGAGTGGCCAGCGCCGTGACCACGGCAGCTGCCTCGGAGGTGGCTTGCAGGGCTTCGCTGGCGGTATTGGCATTGTCCTGGGATTGAAATATTGGCGTGCGTTTCGAAGCCCAGTTAGCCAGGTTCCGATCGAGAGACCCTATCTGAAAAGCCGCGGCTCCGACCGCCGGTGCCCAGGTTTCGGGCTCCAAGGCCGCATTTAGGGCTGCCTTGCCCACCCGGTCCCACCCGGGAAACAAGGTGGCGTCCTGGCCCCAGCCCCTACCATTGACCAGGGTGCCGCAGCCGAAGACAGTAATCAGTGAACAGATCACCAAGGCCAAGCCCAACCACTTTTTGTAAGTGGACGAAAATAAATTATGCTTATTCATGACTTAAGGACAAATTACATGTTAAGCGGAATTAATCGGTGAATTTTTTCTCGCCAGATCAAGGTTAAAAATGATAGGCAACCCCGAATATCAGGTCATAAAACTGATAAGTAGATTGCATTTCTACATAACTCCAGGAGGCGGGGGCAAAATCAAGGATGCTATCATCTGCGCCAACATGGTTAGGCTGATAGCGGTAACGGAAAGCACCAAACAGAGAAATCCTCGGATAGATCATGTAGCGGAGGCCGGCCTCCACGGCAAAACCTAGGTCCGCCTCAGTAGAGCGGAAGTCTTTGCCGAGATTTGCGTAAGTATTGGAGACAAAGATAGAAGGCCCCATACCGATGTAAGGCTGGAGACGCCCAAAAGGAACTTCGGCATCGGGGAAAAAGCCATAGCGGGCCAGAAACAGGAAAGCCGCCGTGAGGGCACTGGCATTCACCCACATGTGCTTTATATAATTCACGGGCTCGACTTTCACATCTTGGGCGGGCCAATGCAAACTCTGATAGCTGATATCCAATTCAAAGCCGAAATACTTTAACCAAGAAGGCATCTGCAGGCCAAAGACACTTTTCCTGGTAAACCAATAACCGATCTTACCACCCAGGAGCAAGGACGGGTCCACGGATACCCCCCGGGCATCGCGAGTGGCCCAGACATACTTCCCCGAAGGTTCAGGTTTGTCGAATTTATCCAGATCTGTACTTTTGAAGAACTCCCAATGCGGATCCACGCTGCCGACGAAACTCGGCCCAAGGTAACCGCCCACATAGAATTCGCTATGCGCCAAAGAAGGTAAGAAAACCCCCAACGTCATTATCGCTACGAAAAACCAGCCACTCTTTCTCAAAGCCTTACCCCTCCTTATGAGCAACAAAGCGCAGCATCTCCTGAATTTTGACTTATCCCTTTTAAAGGGTGCGACAAAATTTTCGGCGGTCTTAGGGACCACAGCAAAAAATTGATTTGGGTCTGCTTTGCCCTGAGAAATCCGGAAAGTTTATTTCTTGAAACCAAAACTCTGCAATTTTTGGGGCATGATAGCACAAATTTTGCCTAAAGAATATTTTTTCGCTTACGCAATAGGAACTTTCATTGGCAACGCCTTATTAATTCGCAGGTCATTGCCTCAGGCCAGTGACACCCAATGAAAAAAAGGCAGTGGCCACCTTGGCCCTCTAACTCACTTTATTCATGAGGTTTTTAAAAAATAGGATAACTCATTGAAATAAAAGAGAATGTCAAAAAGTTCAGAAAGGCAGAGTGTTTTTGCGCAGGCTGGAAAGCCTGCGCCACCAGGTTCTTTGCCGCCTGGCGAATTATCCGGGGCTAATTTTGCCGAATTCTAAAGACCAACAGAGGAAATTACCGGTGCAGGGGTAGAGTTTGGGATCGGAAATAGATAGGAAAATTTTCCTTATTTTGACAATTTCAGAATGAATTTTAATATCTTGACCATGGATGGCAGCAGGGAGCCGAAAGCCACTGGTGCCTTAAAGTGGCAGCGCCAACCCCGTAAGAGGATCACTTGGGTTCTGTGTCATCATTTGCCGACACGCGCCAAAAATCATCAGCCAGGCGCACGATGTCATCTTCTCCCAGGTAAGCGCCTGTCTGCACTTCAATAATACGGAGCAGCCCCGGTCCTGGGTTCTCCAGACGGTGCGCCGTCCGTAGCGGTACAAAAACACTTTCGTTGGTGGCCACTTCCCTGATTTCTTTGCCAATGGTGATGCGGGCCTGGCCCTGCACCACTACCCAGTGTTCGGCCCGGTGTTCATGTAGCTGCAGACTCAAACGCTGGCCCGGTTTCACCTCCAGCTGTTTGACCTGAAAGCCCGGGCCGGCATCCACTACCGTGTAGCGGCCCCAGGGACGCTCCACCGTGGGATGATGCACCGATTCCGCCAGATTCTGGCGGTTCAGTCGCTCTACCAGGTTTTTCACGTCCTGGACCCGGTCCCGGTGGCATACCAAGGAGGCGTCGACGGTATCCACCACGATGACATCTTCGAGGCCGATGGTGGCCACCAGGCGGTTTTGGGCAAAGACCAGACAATTGCGGCTATCCAGATCTTCGGCCCGTCCCACCAGGGCGTTGCCCCGGCTATCCTTATCCGTGAGATTATAAAAGGCCTCCCAGGTCCCCACATCGCTCCAGTCCAGAATTGCGGAAACCACCGCCACGTTGTCGACCTTTTCCATAATGCCATGGTCCAAGGAAATGCTGGGAATTTTCTGGTAGGCTTCTTCCAGGGATTGTTTCCCCTCTGCCACCAGGCTCAGGGCCTGATAAAGGTCCGGCAAATGTCGGGCCAGGGCATCCAGGATTACGTCCCGACGAAACAGGAACATGCCGCTGTTCCAATAATAGCCGCCATCCCGGAGAAATGCCTGGGCCCGGCTCAACTCCGGCTTTTCAATGAACTCGTCGCAATGAAAGCCGCCACCCGGGCTCTCCACCGCTTTGCCGGCCTTGATATAGCCATAGCCCGTGTCCGGCCGGGTAGGAGTGATACCAAAGGTTACCAGATAACCGGCCTGGGCCAGTTCCGCTCCCCGATCCAACGCCTGCAAGAGACCATCCTGATTACCGATATAATGATCCGCGGGAAAAACCGCGATAATCTCGGCATCCTTCTCCCGGTCCATGAGCACTGCCGCCAGCCCCACTGCTGCCGCGGTGTTGCGACCCAGAGGTTCCAACCACACCCGGATATCGCTCCAGCCCTTACGGAAAAGATCCAGCCGAATAACGTCCGCCTGAGCGGCATTGGAAACCACTGCTAAGTGTGCCAAAGGAATGCGGGGCAGAAGACGCTCGATGGTGGCTTGCAGTAAGGACTCCGAGCCCAGGAGCCTCAGCACCTGTTTGGGGTATTGGGAACGGCTCAATGGCCAGAAGCGGGTCCCCGACCCACCAGCCAGGATGACGCCAAATAGGGACAAACCACTATCGAGAGTCAGCATCCCACCTCCCCGTGGAGAGCTATTTCTTCGGACACGATCTTTTCCACCATGCCCCGGATCTCCTGAAGCGCTTCCTTGCTGGCGGCTTCGAAACGCAGCACCAGGGCCGGCTGGGTGTTCGAGGCCCGGACTAGACCCCAGCCCTCCGGGTGCAAGAACCTCACCCCGTCCACCTCAATGACCGGGAATAGACCGGCCAGGCGGGCTTTTGCAGACTCCACCACCTTGAATTTGAGCTCATCAGGACAATCCCGCCGGATTTCCGGGGTAATGCAGGCCTGGGGCAAATCGGCCAAAAGTTCGGTGAGAGACTTTTTCGTCCTGGCCAGCAGCTCCAGCAGCCGCCCAGTGGCGTAGATGGCATCATCATAGCCAAAATACCGATCCGCAAAAAAAAGGTGGCCGCTCATCTCCCCGGCCAGCAAAGCGCCTTCTTCCAGCATCTTTTGTTTGATCAGAGAATGGCCAGTTTTCCACATCAAAGGACGCCCCCCATGGCGAGCTATATCATCATACAATCTTTGGGAACACTTGACTTCGCCAATGATTGTGGCCCCGGGATGGTCTTTTAAAACCGCCCGGGAAAAGAGCACCAAAAGCTGGTCGCCCCAGATTACTTCACCCTGGGGGCCGATGACCCCCAGCCGGTCCCCATCGCCATCGTAAGCGACGCCTAGATCGAGACGGCGCTCCAAGACCAGGGCTTTTAAATCCGCCAGATTGGTCTCAATGACAGGGTCCGGTTCATGCGCGGGAAACCGTCCATCTGGATCGCAATAAAGGGGCCAGACTTCGCAGCCCAGCCGCTGGAAAAGCGGCAGCGCCACCGCTCCGGCGGTACCGTGCCCAGCGTCCAGGCCCATTCTTAAAGGACGAGAGATCTTCAAATTCTGGGCCAGGTATTCCTGGTAGGCCGGAATTATCTTCTGCACGTCCAGCGAACCGGTCCCGGATATAAAATCCCCTTGCTGCACTAGACGCAGCAACTCCTGAATCTCTTTTCCAAAAATAGTGTAATAGCCGTTGCAAATCTTGAAGCCGTTGAATTCCGGAGGGTTATGGCTGGCAGTAACAATAATCCCTCCATCGGCCTTAAGATGGCGAACAGCAAAGTAAAGCACCGGAGTGGGACACAGGCCGATATCCAGAACCTGACAACCGCAAGCCACCAGGGCTTCCATCACTCGGGCCTGCCATTGCGGAGAGCTGAGCCGACAATCCCTTCCCACTACAATACGAAGCTTCCCCTGCCGCTGATAATAGGTTCCTAGGGCCCGGCCCAAGAGGGAAACATCTTCTAGGCTCATATCGATGCCGACCCGCGCCCTGATGTCGTATTCTCGGAAGATTAGAGGATTCATCAAATCTACCTATTAAACCGATTAAGAAACGAGACGAGCCTATCTGAGTCCTTACAAAGGTTTCATGTTCCAGCAGTCGTGGCCCCTCTTTCAGGCTGGTTCCAGGTGCAGTATCATGACCTTCTTCAGCCTGGTCTGGGCTCGGATATAGGCTTTTAGGAAATCTTGAAAGCTGCAGGCCGCCAGAAACTTAGGTGCAAAATGACCCTCAAGCTCTAAGTTTATAATGATGGATCATTTTAAAGGTTTTGGCGGCGTTCGGCAATCACTGAAAGGGTTTTTTTAGCAAAAGGGGGGTTAAACCCCAGAAAGAAAGGGTTTGAGGATCGGTTATCGGCTCTGCCGAGGTTTTGCTGCCTTTTTTGCTGCTGTGCGGCACCTCCGGGGCATGGAACTGGCTACGGCCAAAGTCAGCACCCTGCGGTTCAAATTGTTGAAGATCGGAGCCTATATCCGCGAGACCAGCCGTCATTTTTATTCCTTTATAACAATATTAGGTTAGAAAATAGGTAATTTTACTCATAACGAATAGATAATGCGGCATATTGATTAATAATTTGGCCAACTATATTTTTCTCATAACAATCTATCAGAACCAATACCTGTTTCATATATCCATGGTTGGATCGCCGGCCGCATACCGGTAATCGAGAAACGCGAAAAATTCCCCTTGCCTTTTTAGGGAAAAAAATATAAAAAAATTAGCAAAGGGCTTTCCGTCAGGGCAACGGTGAAGCGGTTCGAAGAAGTATTGACATGTCTCTTGCAAGTTTGGTACATGAGTAACGGGGCTTTAAAAACCCTCAAGTAATAAAACAAATTAGCAAAGGAGACAAAATAATGAAGAAAGTGGTCATGATGGCGATCGTGGTGTGCCTGCTGGTGACAGCAATATCCGCTGTTGAAAGCCAGGCAGCAATGGCCTGGTATAACTGCAATGTCAGACAACTCGGTGTTGATCAAGGCTATTATACGGTTCAACTGGCCGCTACAGCCCCGTCCACATTTACTCAATGGTATACCCTTAGCCCCACTACAGCTAATGCCCAATTGGCTGTAATATTGACCGCAGCAAGTACTGGCCAGCAAGTATCAGCATATGTCGATCCCAATAATATGTATGCCTATATATATAGTATATACCTAAACAACTATTAGGACAGGACTGTTTTCGAGAGAAAACCCCGGGAATATTTACCGGGCAGATAGGGATATACCCTCCCTTCTGTTCGCCGCCACTTGCGATAACGAAAAAGAGAAACATTGATCTAGGGATAAAAGCCAGGGAGGGATGAGATTGTAGCATATTAATGCGGGCTGGAAAACACCAGTGATACGCTTTCAAGCGCCAATTTCTTCGAGAGTTTTTGGGGGTGAGAGGCAGGTGGTTATGTCCTCAGCTGCTGCACAGAATAAGCACCTGAATGGCATACGTGGACATGCATAGAATAAACCTTCCCGCAGCTGAGCATTGAATAAGGATGAACCAGCTGCCTCCTAACCCGCAATAAGCACTCAGATTTTGGTTTCTTAATTTTAATCCATTAGGTTTGAAATCTTGAATTTCCCAACCTCATCAAAAAGATTACCAAACCCTTTGGAAGGGCGTTTTTTCCACAATAATGACCAAGTTTTCCTCCGAGCACCCTAAAGTCTGGAAGACTGCTATTCTGAAAATACCGAAGTTTCTTTTATTCCGCGATAATACAATAATTCAGGAAAGCCGCCTAATCGAAAAAGTTAGGCGGGATTTGAGGTTGATGATGCAATCCGTCAGATTCAAAGTTACCCTTTGGGTGATTGTTTGTTTCTGCATCACTTTGGGGTGCGGATCAAACAACAGCTCAGGTACATCAGCAAGCAAAAAACCCGTGGCTAAGCAGAAGACGAATGCTGTAAAAATTACTGAAAAATTGCTTCTGCCACCTGTTAAACCCGGCGAAGGCCGCATCACCAAAGATGAAATTGAAGCCCTTAACCGGACCTACAAAGATAATGATCCACAATCTGATGATTATGAGGTCATCCCCCCCAGCAAGCCGGGGGAACGCGGCGTCACCAGGAAGGAGTTAGAGGCCGCTAGGCGGGCTTACACGGAGGTTGATCCAAAATCAGATTCTTATGAGGTCATCCCTCCCAGCAAGCCGGGGGAACGCGGCGTCACCAGGAAAGAGATAGAAGCCGCCAGGCGGGCCTACTCGCCGGTTGATCCACAATCAGAATCTTATGAAGTCATCCCCCCCAGCAAGCCGGGGGAACGTGGTGTCACCAAGCAAGAAGTAGATGCAGCTAGGGATAGCCAGACAGGACCTATTGGAGGAATTCTAACCCCTCCTCCGCCACCTCCAAGCCATCAAAAACCTGCTGAAAAACAGTAAGAGCCACCCGTTGTGGGAGGCTCCTTTAACTTTGCCTGCCCCTCGCTCCAGTGGGGCAGGCCAATTTTAGAGGCGGATTGGCTTGCTTCACGGGCCATTCCGGTATCAAAGGAATGACTGCTTTGACCAGGCGTTAATGCCGATCATTCTCCTCACAACCAGAACCTCATAGACAGTCTTAACCCGGATAATTCGCCAGGCGGCAAAGAACCTGGTGGCGGAGGCTTTCCAGCCTGCGCAAAAACTCTCTGCTTTTTTGAACTTTTTAACATTCTCTTGTATTTCAATGAGTTATCCTATTTTTAAAAACCTCATGAATAAAATGGGTTAATATTTGCCCCTGCAGAACCGGATAGGATCTAACGTGATCAATTGGATCTCAAGTGGTTTCCATCTGACTCCAGGGACTTCGGCAAAACCACTCATAAGTCAATGCCAATCCCTCTTTTAATGAAGTCTTGGCCCGCCAGCCCAGACCTGTCAGCTTGCTTATATCAAGTAACTTTCGAGGAGTACCATCCGGGTGGCTCGGGTCAAAGACCAGCTTCCCTGTGAAACCAACCACCTCTGCCAAAATTTGGGCCAGCTCGTTGATGGTCAGGTCTTTTCCCACACCAATATTAATGATGTTACTTTCCTCATAATTTTCCATTAAAAAAATGCAGGCATTGGCCAGATCATCCACAAACAAAAATTCCCGCCATGGGGTGCCGCTGCCCCAAATCGTGACTTCTTTTGCCCTTGAAATTTTGCCAATATGTAATTTCCTTATCAGAGCGGGGATGACATGGGAATCCAGCAGGTCGAAATTATCTCCAGGGCCATAAAGATTGGTGGGCATCACTGAGATGAAATGGGTGCCGTACTGCTGGTTATAGGCTTGGCACATTTTGATGCCGGCAATCTTCGCGATGGCATAAGGCTCATTGGTAGGCTCCAATTGGCCGTCCAGGAGGTATTCCTCTTTCATAGGCTGGGGGCAGAATTTGGGATAGATGCAGGAACTGCCCAAAAATAATAGCTTTTTTACGCCGTGAAGATAGGATTGATGAATGACATTGGTCTGGATCATCAGGTTATTGTAAATAAATTGGGCCGGATAGGTGGAGTTGGCCCGGATACCTCCCGCTCGGGCCGCAGCCAGAAGCACATATTGGGGTCGTTCTTTCTCAAAGAAGACAGCTGTAGCCGCTTGATCTCTAAGATCCAACTCTTTAAAACTGCGGGTCACCAGATTCTTGAACCCCAGGGAGATTAAAAGCCGGTGGATCGCTCCTCCCACCAAACCTGCATGCCCCGATAGAAAAATCTTTGCTTCTTTTTCCATTATCCCTTCTATCGATTATCAAGCTTACTAAAACCATTTTGCTGGGCCAATTGACGGATAACGTCCTGGCACTGGCGCATCTCCAGCAAAGAGTTCAAGTCGGCGTCCACCATGATTCGCACTAACTCCTGAAATCCGACTTTGGGCTGCCACCCCAATCTTTGTCTGGCTTTAGTGCTATCACCCAGCAAAAAATCCACTTCAGTGGGCCGGAAATACCGGGGGTCGATCTCCACATATTTTTGCCAATCCAAATCAAGATAACCGAAAGCACATTCGAGGAATTCCCGGACCGAGTGGGCTTCACCCGTGGCAATGACATAATCGTTGGGCCCCTCCTGTTGCAACGTCAGCCACATGGCTTCCACATAATCCGGAGCATATCCCCAGTCCCGGCGGGCTTCCAGATTGCCCAGGTAGAGTTTATCCTGCAGTCCCAATTTAATGCGAGCCAACGCCCGGGTAATCTTGCGAGTGACAAAGGTCTCGCCGCGTCGGGGCGATTCGTGGTTGAACAAGATGCCGTTCACGGCGAATATGCCGTAGGCTTCCCGGTAGTTCCTGGTCATCCAATAGGCATAGAGCTTGGCCGCGGCGTAAGGGCTGCGGGGCAACATTGGCGTCTCTTCATTTTGGGGGGGAGGGGCGGAGCCGAAAAGCTCACTGGACGAGGCTTGATAAAACCGGGTTTTTATGCCGCTCCGGCGAATAGCTTCCAGGATCCGGGTGGTCCCCAAGCCGGTGACCTCCCCGGTAAACTCCGGCATATCAAAGCTCACCCGGACATGACTTTGCGCAGCCAAGTGATAAATTTCCGCTGGTTGCAAGTTGTAAATTAAATGGCTCAGTTGACCCGCATCACTCAAGTCGCCAAAATGCAAAAAGAACCGGGCCCCAGGCTCATGGGGATCCACATAAAGGTGATCAATCCGCCGGGAGTTGAAGGTGCTTGACCTGCGGATCAGGCCGTGCACTTCGTAGCCCTTGTTCAACAACAGCTCGGCCAGATAGCTGCCATCCTGGCCGGTAATGCCCGTTATCAGGGCTTTCTTTAATTCACCCACGCATCTTTCCTTTTTCCCAATTAACCTGATGGGTTATTTTAATAGGCCTGCGGATCTGCGACAACACGGAAAACCGTAAGGAAGATAATCTTCAAATCCAGAGCCAGGGACCACTGGCAAATATAATCCAGGTCAAATCCTATGCGCTTTTCCATTTTCTCCAAAGCTTCGGTCTCCCCCCGGCACCCGTTAATCTGCGCCAAGCCGGTAATTCCCGGCCTGACTTTGTGCCGTAGCATGTACCCGGGGATGCGCCGCCGATAGAATTCATTGTGGGCCACCGCATGCGGCCGAGGGCCGACTATCGACATGGTTCCCTGCAAGACATTGATGAACTGCGGGAGTTCATCCAGGCTGCTCCGGCGCAGAAACTTGCCCAAAGGGGTCACTCTCGCGTCATTTTCGGTGGCTTGACGTATCTTTTCCCCATCCTCACAGACTCTCATGGTCCGGAATTTATATACCTGGATCTCTTCGCCATTGAGCCCATAGCGCCGCTGCTTGAAGAGTACTGGCCCCGGAGAAGATAGCTTCACTCCTAATGAAATGAGGAGCATCAAAGGGAAGATAAGCAGAAGAATCAGACTGCCTAGAAACAGGTCTTCGGCCCGCTTCAGCCAGCCATTGATTCCATAAAAGGGGGTTTCCCATAAGGAAATGAGGGGAATGCCCCTTAAATCCGTAATGTTGGCTCGCAGGAGGGAAAAAGCAAACACATCCGGCACAAAATAAACCGACGCCGTCGTATCTTGAAGGGCATCCACCACTTCCCGGATCCGGTTATCAGCACGCAAGGGCAGGGCAATATAAACCATATCTATATTCTTTTCCGTGACGTATGTTGGCACACTGTCCAAATTACCTAAGTTGGGATAACTTTTGTTATCATGCTCGAGACGGATTTCTGCCGAGTCGATAAAATCATCAAAAAAACCGTGCAACCGCATGCCTAACCAGGGAGTGTCTTTTACACTCTTTGCCAAGCGTTTACCCAAGTCACCTGCTCCGATAATAACACAGGTGCGAGAATTTCTTCCCTGGGCCCGGGCAAAGCGCAGAGCAGCGTAAACTTGCAGCCGCAAAACCACTAGGGCAAAAGGGGTCACTAATAACCAGGAGATGATAACTCTACGAGAAAATAGTTCAGAAGTTCTGGTTAAATAACCAGCTATCGACAAGAGTGAAATTATAAACATCCAAGCAAGGAACACTCTTCGAGCCATGCGCAACAAATCGGCGGCCCGCCAAGGACGATAAAGCCTGGCTGTCTGAAAAATCAATACCGTAAGTAAAAAGGTGACCGTACTTAAGAAGATAAATTCCTGCTGAAAGGGCACATCGTAGAACCACGAGAAGAAGACAAGCAGAGAAATAACCAGAAAGCCGTCAAGCAGCCGCTGTAACCCGGAGATTAATCGGCGATACTGGTTAAATATCCCTTCGTTGCTTAATCCCAGCATTATTGCCCCTGATTTATCCGGATGGAACCCCAATGATCGTGAAGGGACTCAGCCTATCTTAATTTTAAGAAATCAGGATAATATCCAAATATGAACTGTTATCTGCGGGAAACTTCTATAAACCTTCTTCCCTTAATATTTATTGCCCCTAAGTTTTTCTAATTAGTCGCAAAACTTTATGATGCTGGCGTAAGGCTTGGCTTTTCCATAGTTCTATAAAAAGGAAATTCTTTCCCCTTCGGGGGTTCCATCATAGAAGGGTCCCTCTGAACCGCCAAATCAGCTTAGTGGAAACATGATAGCACAAATTTCCCTAAAAATGTACCTGGGTTCGCAGATTTAAATATTCTATTTAGTAGGACGTCTCCCCAGCACCGGAACCGCAGAACAATAGTGAGCCAGAGGAAAGGCTGAGAGTATAGCCGTCCCTAGGCCGGCATCAGCTGACTCTAGACCTCCAACCTTCCGTCATTATTCAGCTTCTAATACTTGGCGAGATTCAGAAGTGCGTCTTCAAACCGGCTGAGGATGACATCACGGCTCAAGTGGTTCTCGGCATACTGCCGCGCTTTTTTCCCCATTTTCTGCCGCAGGCCTCTCCCGTCAGCCAGTTTGATGATGGCCTGAGCCAAGGCACCGCTGTCTTCGGGGGGAACCAACAGACCAGCCTGAGATTCCTCTGCAACCTTGGCCAATTCTGTGCCCGGCAGAGCCGTGGTGACGAAAGGCCGCCCCGCGGCCAAAATGTTGGTCAGCTTCGAAGGCATCAACAGGTCGGAAGCCTCAGCTTTCTGGACCACCAAGTGAATGTCTCCCACAGCCAAGAATTGAGGAAACCGCTCCTCTGGTTGCAAGGGCAGAAAAAGGACATTTTCCAGGGACTGATTTTTGGCCGATGCCATGAGGCGGGCCTTAGTGCCGCCCTCCCCGGCGATGATATACCGGATATCCGTCCTTCTTTCTGTAAGGCGGGCGCTCTCCAGAATAACTTCCAGCCCTTGCTTTTCCCCCATACTGCCGGCATAAAGGACAATGACCTCGGAGTTGAATCCCAGTTCTTTCCTGAGGTCGTTATTATCGGACCCTGGCCGGATGGTCTCCAAATCAGCCCAGTTCGGTAACAGTTTCAGTCGGTGAGCGGGAATCCCTTTATCTCGCAAACGAGCCAGCATGCCCTCGGATATAGCGGTATTCATATTGGCTTGATCTAGGAAAAAGCGATCCAACCGGTCCAACATGGATACCGATAGCCCGTGGGGCAGAATCCCGAGCTTTCTGGCTACATCCAACTGGAAGTCCTGGAAATGGAGGATAAGGTTAATTCCTTGCTGCCGGGCCAGTAATAAAGGCAGAAAAATCGTCAGAGAAGGCGGGCAGATTACCAAAACCGCGTCCCAACGCCGGGAAAATATGTGGGGCCACCAGTAGAGGCAACTGACCGCGAAAGAAAGTTCCAGCATTATCCGGCCTTTTCCCGTAACTTTGGACGGAACATGAAGTGGGGAGCGTAAGACTTCCACACCATCCCGCCATTCCCGCATCCATCCCTTGCCCTTATACGCCGGGTGGACCCGCCACTCTGGATAGTAAGGCATGCCGGTAAGGACGGTGACCTTGTGCCCCCGGGCCGCCAGCCAGGTGGCCATCTCTCCCGTATAGCGGCCAATGCCGGTTAACTCGGGGGTATAATTATAGCCATAGAGGAATAAACGCATGGTAAGATTTCGTCAATTAATTGAAATTAGCGAGAATAAGAGGACTGTCTGGTTGTTTAACCAGCTTTTGAACCGTGACAGGTAAGGGGCAATCCGGTTTTTCAGTTCCACCATGCCGGCCTGATGACACTGATCCCTAACTTAATCCTGCTCCCGGCTGAGGAAACAGTTTCCCAGCACCAGAATATCCATCTTGGTGCGCAGAAAACAGTCCAGGGCCTCTTCCGGCCGGTTAACCACAGGTTCATTTTCATTGAATGAGGTATTTAACACTATGGGCAGCCCCGTCACTTCCTGGAATGCCTGAATCAAACGATAATAGCGGGGGTTTTCATGGAGGCTGACCGTTTGCAGGCGTCCGGAGCCGTCAACATGGGTCACTGCAGGAATGAGGCCGCGCTTTTCCGGACGCACCTTAAATACCTGCAGCATAAAAGGGACATCATCTTCCCGCTCAAAATAGTCCTTAACCGCCTCCCGCAGGATAGATGGGGCAAAAGGGCGAAATGATTCTCGGCGCTTGATTTTCAGGTTCAAGATATTCTTCATATCCGCCCGCCTTGGGTCGCAGAGGATGGAGCGGTTTCCTAAGGCGCGGGGCCCCCATTCCATGCGGTCGTGAAAAAACCCGACGACCTTGCCGGCCGCGATTGCTTCCGCAGTCCGATGCAGCAAAAGGTCTTCCTGGAGAATTAATTCGCAGGCGCAGTTTTCCCTTTCCAGGTCCGGTTGCCGGGCCGCGATGGCCGCTTCGATATCGCCATTGAGATAGTTCGGTCCCCAAAAGGCATGATCCATCACGAAGTCTCTGGACTTTCCCAGAAGTTCATGCCACACGGAAAAAGCCGCGCCCACGGCTCCACCCGCATCCCCGGGGGCCGATTGGATATAGATATGTTGAAACGGCGTCTGTTCGGTAATCTTGCCGTTCGCCACGCTATTCATGCCGCAGCCGCCGGCAAGGCAAAGGTTGGACAGACGGGTTTGTTGATGCAAGTGTCGTAAAATATGAAATAATGCCTTTTCAAACATTTCCTGTAAAGAGCTGGCGATATCTTGATGCCGTTCGGTGATCGGCTCATCGGGGGAACGCGCCGGTCCGAGAAGTTGGGCCAGGTTTTGATTATAGACCTGGCCAACTTCCGGAATAGTGTTGTTCCATTTATAGCCGAAATTATTTAAATGATGACAGAAATAACGCAGGTTCAATTGATATCCGCCTTGGGGCAATAACTGCAACAGCTCCCCCATCTCGCTCAGGTAAGCCGGTTTCCCGTAGGCTGCCAATCCCATTACCTTATACTCATCACCATAATTGAGAAATCCCAGAAATTGGGTCAGCGCCAGATAGAAAAGGCCCAAAGAGTGGGGAAAAAAGACCCGCCCCAGGATCTTCAGGCGGTTTCCCTCTCCCACGCCCCAGGCCGCGCTGGAAAAATCGCCGAAACCATCCACGGACAGCACCGCAGCGGTTTCCATGGGAGAGACGAAGAAGCTGCTAGCCAGATGCGCCCGGTGGTGCTCAATGAAGCGGACCTTCCCCCGTAAAGAACCTTTCCCAAAAACCTGATCAAACTGTTTTCTGATAAACAGCCAATGTTGCGCATTCGATACCCGTTTGCCCACCAGGGCCTTATCGGGCCGGGAGGTTAAAGCAAACCAGAGTTTGCGCCCAATTTGGGTCCAAGGTTTGCGGTTAAGGGCCACATGCTCCACTTCCTCCAGCGAAATACCGCCCGCCTTGAGGCAAAAGCGGATCGCATCCGCCGGGAAACCTGACCAATGTTTGAGACGGTTAAAACGTTCTTCTTCCGCGGCGGCAATCAGTTTCCCTTGATGAATCAGGCATGCCGAGGAGTCGCCGTGATAAGCATTGATTCCCAAAATCCAAGTCATACAGCTAACTCCAAACCTAAAGGAGAGATGAATACAGCTCCAGCCATTGAGGCCCAATCGCTTTCCAGGAATATCGGCATTCCACCAATCGCCGTAACCGTTGTCCCCGGTCACGGCGTTCACCCTCGGTCCAAGAAAAAACCTGGCTGAGAGCCTGGGCCAATTCCTCTACCTGTGGATGCACCAGAATACCCCCAGCGTCAGGCCAATCTACCAACCCGGTATTAGTGGTGGTTATGACCGGCGTTCCAGTAACCGCAGCCTCAAGATTCACTAACCCCAAGACCTCGGTATGAGATGGGTTGCACACGGCCCAGGCTTGGCGGTAGAGGTTCCATTTTTCCTGGCCGGAGACTGGGCCCAGAAAAGTCACCTGTTTTTCCACTCCCAAAGACCGTATCATGGTTTTCAATTTTAATCCATATGCCCGAGAGCTCTCCGGCCCAGCGATGAGAAGACGAAAGGGATAACTCTTAACGGACTTGGCATAAGCAGCAATCAAAAGCTCAATACCTTTTACCGGATGAAGCCTGCCCAGAAAGAGGATGAAAGGGAATTCCAGCTCGGGCCTTGCCTTAATAGCACCGATATATTGGTCCACTTCTTCGAGATCAATCCCATTGGCAATGACTTCCAAATGCTTGCCGGGGAAGTATGGTGCCAATTGCTCGCGCTCCAGAGGAGTAATGGCATGGATAACACTGATGCCATGAAATGCCGGCGCAGCCAACAGATGCCAATAAATCCTTTTCTTCACGCTCCGGGCCAGTCCATTATTCCAAAGCCAGGAATTGAGCATGTTATGAGGAGACAGGATCGTGGGCGCCCCCTTCCTGGACAGGACGCGAGCGGCTAACCACTGGGGCGCCATCCACACCCCATGAATATGGAAAACAAGGCCAGCAAGGTTCGCCAATTTTGCCAAATCAGCCCGCATCCCTATTGGATAACGCCAGATCTTGCCTGCAAATAACACGGGAAATTTTCTTAACCGCCCATTTGGCGGCGTTCCGTTTTCGACTGTTTCGGGGGTCAAGACACTGACCTCTATACCATGGCCGGCGAGATAGTTTGAAAGTTGACTGACCATCACCGTTACTCCAGTATTCGCCGGCGAATGGTCCTCCGTGACTTGAACGACTTGTTGAAGAGGGAAGGACATATTATTGGGAGACCTTAGAAGTACCCTAACAACCTAAGATCATTCATTATTTTCTCTTTCTTGGCACTCCTGCCCATTCTTTCACTGTCATCCTCATGACATTTGCCAGTGCAGGGAATGCAACTGAGGGAACGATAACCTTTGTCATAAAGTTCGCAATAGGGCAACTTGAATTCATGGATATAGTCCCAAATGTCGGCCTCATTAAATTGGAGGATGGGATGAATTCTAATATGGGGCGGAGTTTCCCGAGGGGATATTGGCTGTTCAGAAGCCCTGGCCTCTTGCTCGTCCCAGCGGATGGCAGTAATGAGGCCTCTGATATTATATTTGACAATAGCCTCGTTCAGAGGTTGAATTTTTAAGGCCTGACAGCAGGCTTGTTTATCTTTGACGATTTCTATGATTTCTGCAGCTTTTTCGTTTTTTACGATTATCAAATTAAGACCCCATAGGGAAGCGATTTTGTCACGAAATTGGATGGTTTCAGGAAACTTCATAGTGGTGTCGATACTTAAGACCGGGAAAGGAACAGTATCACCACACAATGACCGAGTCAGATGCAAGACTACTAAGGAATCTTTACCGCCGCTGAAAGTAAGGGCTAATGATTCTCCGAATTCTTTTATAGCATAACCTATGATACTTAGGCTTTCCTCGATTTTGTCAGCAAGAGTCATATCAGAAAGCCTAATTCCTAAAAGTGTGGTCAATTTCAGCTTTAAGAGAGGAGAATATTTCGGGTTTCTTTGCTATTAAGTTCAGTTTTTCCTGTGGATCCTTTTTCACATCATATAGTTCATATCGATGCCAATCCGAGTACTTAATAAGTTTGTAGTTTTGTTTTATCGCAGCAAAAGAACGGGTCTTTAAATCTGATGGACAGTTAACGTACCCTAAATTCATGGAATATTTTATGCCAATATCGATATTACTACCTTCAAGCGCGGCCTTGAAGGACCTTCCGTCCATCCACATGGGCGGTTTTACCCCTAAGATATCTAAGATAGTTGGGGCGATATCCACATGGCTGACATTTATGCCAATCCTCTGCCCCCGGGTTTCCCCCGGTAGGTGGATAATTAGCGGCACGTGGATAAGGGGTTGATAGAGGTAGGGGCCGCCATGCCCCCTGAAACCTTTTTCAAACATCTCACCATGGTCAGAGGAAACGATGAGGATAGATTTATCAAACAAGCCTCTTTGGGTTAAGAATGTCAAGAATTTTCCGAATTCATCGTCTGCATAAAGGAGGTTCTCATCATATCGCATTGAAAGTTTATCAACTAGAGGTTGATCTTTTGGAGGATAATGAAGCTCCGGAGCGCGTGAAAACTTGTCAACATTGTCAAATATTTTTTCCTTAAGAATACTATATCGATAAATGCGGTTAGATAAGTATGGATCGTGGGGGGGAAAGATATGTATCCAGAGGAAAAAAGGGGACTTAATATCAGTTAGCAGTTTTGATGCTTGGTCAAAAGTGAATTCCGCTTTCATCGTTACATCAAGTTTATTAGCTTCTTTTTGCCATATGTCCGAAAAGTTCTTCATAAGTTTGTAAATATGATTCCCTCCAATTAATGCAGATAACCATGAGTTCGGTCCTAATCCTGGTACGTAATAAAAATCCCAGGAGGTGTTGTTAGGTGCAACCCTCTCAAACCCTTTTATATTATTATTCCAGGGACAACCATAGGGATTTGACCAAACGACCGCAGTCTCATAACCAATTTCTTTCAAAAGGAATGCTATATTTTGCTTTCTGCCTAATCTCCAAAAATATGAAATATTCTTAATTAACCCATGATGATTGGGATATTTACCAGTCATTAAACTGGCAAAGCTTGGCAAAGTCCAATTAGAACTTGAATACATGTTATCAAACACGTAGCTTTCTTGGCCCAGTTTGTCTATATTCGGCGTCGTTTTGTAATGATACCCATATAAAGAACTATGCTGCGCCGCAAAGGCATCAAATGTGATTAAAATTATATTAGGGTAGGATCTATGATTATTTTTACTGATCTCATCAAAAGACCATATTTTTTTCTGACTATCATTCAGGGAAATAAAGCCAAATAACAATAGGGAAGTTGCGGAAATTATGATTATAAAAATATTTATTTTGGCAAAAAATCTGGATATCGATGAGATATTATTAATAATATTGTTACATTTCCTAACTAGAAAAATAATACCTGCAATTAATACAATCGATAACCCAGATATTATTATATAGCTTAGCCTAAGATTGCCAGTTATTGTTTGAAATTTCAATACCTCTTTTATCCATGCCCATAAATATTCCGAAAAAAAGATTATCACGCAAAAAATGCCAAGAATGGCATTGGTTTTATTTATAATTTCAGTGCCATTAAAGTTAATTTTGGTAAAAAGCCATGAAAATACCAAAGATAGGAAGGCTATGGTTAGCCCCAAAATGACAAAGAAAACTACCACGGATGAAAATGCCACTTCGATTTGCAAGGGGGAAAGGCCTTCCAGCAACGAACCCACCCGATAGAGAAAATCAAAGGGCAAAAGAACGGTAATAAAAATAAAAATCCACCATTTAAGAGCAAAACCGAAGGCTGATAGGGAAGATTTTTCCATAGTGATTTGAGACGATTGGCGTTAAGTCATTACCTATCCCAGGTAATCGAGAATCGCTGGAGAGATATCCTGGACGTGAGGCTTCTTGAGCAGATTTCTCTCATTGGTGAGAAGAATTGCCGGTACAAGTTCCGGATCACCGCAATGGTCCCCGCTCCATTTGTCGAGATTAGGCTCGATGACCACGCCTGGAACTCCACCAACGGCGGTTTGCCAAGAGCTCCTATATCCTTCGTCGTACCCGATAATTAGGTCTGGGGCCTGATTGTCCGTTATCTGGCCGTAAGGCTGTTCTATGACATCAATGGTCCTAATTACGGGTCTATCATTGTGTGACCAAGCTTTAAGTTTTCGCACCAATTCCTCTTTGATTAGAGGCAATGCGTCAGGCTCTACCGTTCCTTGCCGCTCCCGGCCCTTGATATTAAGAAAGAGACTGTTTAATCCAAGGGCAAAAGCAGAGGTTTTCGACCAATCTATATCTTGAAATAGGTCCCGACCTTCTGCTCGCCCCGGTTTCAGGGCCATGAGGCCGTTTTGCACCAGCCAGGTGTTAAGATGAACAGACCATCGATAACTGTAAAAGCCATGATCCGAACAAACAATTATTAGAGTTTCCTCATCCACCCTTTCCAGAGCTTTGCCCAGAATGCCGTCCAGTCGCCGATAAACGGCCGGAATAACTTCTCCAAAAACCTGTGCCTCTGGTTCTTTGTATAAAGGGTGGTCCCGATCCAGATACCGCCAGAACATGTGCTGAATTCGGTCAGGTGTGTCAAAAATGCAAGCCAGAATTCCTTGGTTGAATTCTTGTAATGCCAGGGAAAAGATTCTCTCTCGCTCCTCCATGATCATTTCACAGCCCGAGAGGAAAGCCCGTTCATCGATGATCAAGTCTTTCAAGGCGTTAACGTCCTCTGCAAGGCCAAGAGTTGAATAATCGCCAACCGATGCTGATAGCCTTTTGGCATAGCCCAATGGAGCAGAAATTGGCATTGTTTGTGTCTTGCAACTAATATTGATTGGCGTTACATAAAGCTTGAAATCTGGTTTAATTCTTTCTAAATAAAACCGGCACATGCCACTCACATGCCGCAGGAAACCGACCTTGAAGTCCACCTGAATCCAGTCACTCCAATAACCTTCCTCCAGAGAAAAAGTGGATTCCCCCAGGGAGCAGTGAATTCTTCCTTCCGACAATTCGATATCTAAGGGGGCCCTGGCCGACTTTGTCCCAGGAAAGGCGAGGGTGATGGGACCAGCAATACTGGTTTTTATCTTGTCCTTGAGGATATCCACTTTGGTAATGGTTCCTTTTCTATCCGCTTTTTCCGGGATTTCATTGCTCATGAAGCAGGTGTACCTTCCCATGGTACCAAGGAGGTCAGGGGTTCCTAGGCCTGAAAGCACGTTACCCAGCGTGGGGGTGGCTGGGAAAGTCAACGGCCATTTGAGTATGGTGGCAGGGGTGTTCCTTTCCGAAGCAACTTCCCAAAAAGTCTTGGCTTTATAAGGTCGATTATAAGCGATTTTCCCTTGCCGCAATATTGTTAATTGCGGAGAGTATTGGCCAGGTATGGGCCTAAGGAAGTCGAAAATTCCGTGATCTCGGGGAGCACGACCGGTAGCAATTGTGGTCCAGACCACCGGACTTTGAGGGGGAAAGACGGTCTGCATTGGACTAAACATGCCTTTGCCCGCAAGTCTGGAGAAATTCGGGAGTTCCCCCCTCCCCATCATGCTTTCCAAGATCTTCGGGGTAAACCCGTCAATCCCAATGACGATTACCTTCTTGTTTATATTATTTCTGGGCATCGGAATTTAAATCGGTTGCCGATTTTCTATTAGTGAATTCCCAAAGCCGTTTTTTAAAGGAGGCGAACTTTCTTTTGAGATAATTTTTGCAAACGAGATATCCCACTGATATACCAGTAATAATCGGGAAAAGAACTTGAAAAATAACGTTACCTAAGTTAGGGTCGGTATAAGCGTAGGCATTGGCAGGAAAGTCAAGGACCATTTCCAAGACCATGACAAATATTAATAATGGTATCATATTGAAACCTCGTATAAATTTCCTGAGTTAGCGTT
Source organism: Deltaproteobacteria bacterium (assembly GCA_021813445.1). GTDB lineage: Bacteria > Desulfobacterota > Desulfobaccia > Desulfobaccales > 0-14-0-80-60-11 > SURF-52. Next base: position 18,856 of record JAKAKP010000043.1, on the reverse strand, counting down.
TCGCTTTAAGCCCATATAATTTATCATGAAGGCCTAGATCAAGCAAAATATAGTCTGATCATCCTTTCCAGTTTCACCACTAGCAGCATTTTTTCCAAATTAACTTTTTCTTATCAGATTTTGGGGATAAATCCACCCTAATTCCAGCCCATAACCCAGGATTAGTACCTTATCAAGTATCTTGTCCCCTCATATTCCAGATGAACCTGGCCAAGTAATTTCCCCAGATCAACCAATTTGGCGTTGCCCGGGTTAGAATTTGTGCTTTTCGCCACTCCTTTAGAGTGGCGATTACGTTTGAGCTGACTCCGCCCGAGCGCATTAAACTGATAATTTGCGGGACAAAAACAGCTCTCAACCTTGGCCCTCGCCGGAGAAAGATTTCGTAATCCATGGCGATCCGCAGATCTTCATTGAAATACCCCACCGCCTCGAAATACTTCCGCCGGGTAAAGGCGGACTGATGCGGAATGGTGCAGACGAACCGGAAGGTGCGCCAACGCCAGGGTCGCCCCCGGATGCTGAATGACTTAATATAATCCTCATGCTGGCGGCTGGCCCAGGCAATTTGCCCAAAAATTACATCTGCATCCCCGTTTTGTTTAAAATAGGGGACCATGTTTTCGATAACATACGAATTAAATAAGTAATCGTCGGCATTGAGAAAAAGAACCCACTTTCCTTGGGCCTTGCTCAGCCCCAGATTGAAGGCATGGGCCAAGCCCCGGTCAGGCTGGCTATGCCAATAGGCTAACTTATTGGCATAGCGTTTGATAATCTCTACAGTGCCGTCAGTCGATCCCCCATCGATGATAATATATTCCATATGAGGATAACTTTGCCCCAGAACGCTTTCAATTGTCTCAACAAGAAACTCTTCGGCATTCAGACAGGCAGTTATTACGGAAACGAGGGGTCTAGTATTTTGTCCCATGAATTTTGAGGATTCTTGTGACCTTGCTCCACACAACTTTGTATCTTTTGACTTTCAGAATCCGTTGCCGAGGCTTCAGGCAGACGCCGATTTTCTGGCTGTCCTATCAGCAGACCTCAACTTCGCTTTACCTTAGTACCTGAAGGCTGCCAGCAAAGGGATCTTTGCCTCAGACCGGAGGGGCATAAGCGTCTATTCCATTGTCACTATGAACAGGAAACTCACGATCTTTTTAGCAATTAACCGCTCTCGGTGTCCCTGTTGTCATTAGGGCTCCTGCCATAGTGTCAAGGTCTATTTTCAGACCCAAACTGGGCGTTGTAACCATGGATACCGGATATCACTCGATTCTTGAGAATTTTTCCTTGCAGACCTAACTTCTTGATTTCGACAATCAGCTGCTCAGTTCTAGCAGGCTGTTGAAAAACTCTTTTGTTTATGCCTCTTAAATAAGGCTGTCCATAATGGCGAAAAGGTGCTATAGTTAATGATAACAATATGTTATCTGGAGGTAGCCATTATGCGCGGCAAGGATGTGCACCAGCAAGCCATGTTCAGCTACCTTTCTCCCGAAGCCCGGGTACCCCAGGACTACCCTTAAGGCTCCCTCCGGGACATGGCGAATCAAGCCCTGGCCGAACTCTCCGGGGAGTTCCAGGCCATGTATTCCCGGGAGGGGCGCCCTTCCATCCCTCCGGAGAAGCTGCTGCGCGCCTTGTTGCTGCAAATCCTTTATACCATCCGCAGCGAACGCCTGTTGATGGAGCAACTTGATTACAATCTCCTGTTTCGCTGGTTTGTCGGTCTCTCCATGGACGACAAGGTCTGGGACCATTCCGTCTTTTCCAAGAACCAGGAGCGCTTTCTCGACTCGGACTTGGCCGCGGCCTTTTTCGGGCGCATCCTGAAGCAGGCGGCGAGCGCCGGGCTGCTCTCCGACGAGCATTTCACCGTGGACGGCACCCTGATCGAGGCCTGGGCCTCCCTGAAGAGCTTCCACCCCAAGGACGCCCCGCCCCTCGAGGGTGGCGGCGGTCGCAACCCGGAAGTGGACTTTCATGGGGAGAAGCGCCTGAATCAGACGCATGCCTCCACCACCGACCCCGAGGCCCGGCTGTTCAAGAAGGGCAAAGGCAAAGAGGCCAAGCTCTGCTTCATGGGGCACGTGCTGATGGAGAACCGCCACGGCCTGGTGGTCTCGCCCCGCCTCACCGCGGCTACCGGCACGGCTGAGCGGGAGACGGCAGTGGGCCTGGTGGAGGCCGTTCCCGGCCGGCATCGCATTACCGTGGGCGGCGACAAGGCCTACGATACCCAGGAATTTGTTCAATCGCTACGGGCCTTGAAGGCCATGCCCCATTTGGCCCAAAACTGCAACGGCAGGAAGTCCGCCATTGACGGCCGCACTACCTGCCATCCGGGATACGCCGTCAGTCAGCGCCTGCGCAAACGGGTGGAGGAAATCTTCGGCTGGCTGAAAACCGTGGGGAATCTCCGGAAAACCCGGCACCGCGGCGAGGACCGGGTGGGCTGGGTCTTCACCCTCACCGCCGCGGCGTACAACTTGGTGCGAATGCGCAACCTGACGGCGGCGGTTTCTCCCTGAACCCAAGCAGCTATCTGAAACCCGATAATTCTGCCGGCAAGCGGCCACTGATGGAGGAAGCAGCCCAGGTTTTTCCGAGAATTGACCAGTCATAGGGGTACCGACATCGTCCTCAAAGAGGAAACACAGCTTAATCACAGTGGTTTTTCAACAGCCTGATAGAAGATGTGGGAAAAAAGTGACGAATAGTGAATAATTCCATGGGTCGTATTCTTCAGCAATACCATTATAAGTGTCTACCAGGTAGGCTATTTGCGTAAAAGTAAAGAAGCTGATTCCTAATGGCAAAATTATATGGAGTGCATCCTGATTTAAGCCGGCAATGTAATTAATATTAGCTATCATAAAATCTGGGTATTTAAAATATGCCAAAAGTACTACGTTGCAAGTGACTCCTAATATTAATATACCTCTTCTTCTCTTATTAGTTGTTAACTTATTTCTTTTAGCAAGTTTACTGCCTATAAGGTAGTTAAATACTATGCTGCCTAATAATAAAGGAATATATTTAACATTCCACCAGCCATAGAAGAAAATCGATACGGCTATGAGCCAGATTTTCGAGGCCAGAATTAATTTATATTTATTCAGCAGAAAATATATTATTAAGGCGGCCGGAAGTAATATAATAATGTATTCGTACGAATTAAATAACATATAATAGGGAAAATTAGCAGTTAAGTTACACCAAACGGACTGATACAAATCTATCCGGTAACCTTGAGTTGATCATCACAAAATCGCTCCGGAAAAGCCCGTATCTTGCAGCTCAGTCAGCTTCACATCGCGGAAACGCTTAGACTCACCGGACTCATGCCGGATATTATTACTTTTAATATCCATTTATTCTTGGCGCTGGCTTAACTGGAGAGAAATGTCCAAAATCTAAATCATGGAATGCCAACATCACAGGCAGTAATAAATTGATCGGATAGGTTTCTAAAAAATTTGAAGTAAATCCCATTATTAATATTACCATGGATACAATAAATGTAATCCATCCATATAATTCATACATTATCAGAAACATAACGCAATAAAATAACGTCATCCCTAAGAGACCATATTGAGCAAAAAGCGCTAAATGCATGCTATCTGCGACAAATTGTCCTGGAAAAGGATCCCCAAAGTACGTGAAAACTGCTTGAGATGCCAATCCTACCCCGGAGCCAATCCCCACTTGCGATAGACTCAAATCTCTCGTCAAATAAGTTGCCCAAATGTGCCAGCGGGGATCTCCCATGACTCCTCGCTGGGCGGCTGTCTGCCTTGCCACAAACACCATACTGGGTAATACAATAATTAATAACATAAAGAATGGCAATATTGCTACAACTGCTCCTCGGATTGATGAATCTTTAATAAAGTCCTTGACAAACCAAATGGACAGAAGAAAGGCAACTATGACCCATCCCGATCGGGATTGAGCAAGAAATATCATTATCAGGGTGCTGATAAACAATATCTTGGTAATAGAGAGATTTCGAATGAAAAGATGGCCCATAATCATGAATGATAAAAAGGCGGCATAGATATTGTAATGAGTAAAAGTTCCTTCAGGAATGCTTCCCAACCCAAAAACAGTAACCCCGTGATAAGGAGGTGCGTAACGAATCTCTAAAAGTCCAAATAATAATTCAATAATTAATATAAATAATATCGCTTTCCGAATACCTTTAAAAGCGTATGGGTATTCTTTAGAAAAAATCCAAGCTATAGGAAATAAAGGCACATACAAAAAAGATTTAAGACCAAGAGCGATAACCATTAATGGAAGCTTAACTACTAATATTGAATATAAAACTGACAATAATATACTAGAACTAAGCAGCAATATACTTATTACAAATATATTGCCATTAGTATTGCACCTTAGTTTTATTCTGTCTGGGATTATAATAAACAATATAAAGTATATATAAAAAATTACGATTAAAAAATCGCGCACAACCCTAGTTGCTGTTGCTTCTGGGGATGTTAACAACACATCAACATACTTTTGCCTAAATATATAAATAACATCAAATATTCCTGTTACAGGCGCCCACAGCAAACAAACCATGAGAAGCCAATAACAAATTTTCCACCTATTGATTGAAATATTAATTCTCATATGATAGCAAATGTTTAAATATTTTTCCAAAGTTGATGGAGGTTTTCTATATGATTTTATTTATTTCCCGGTATTTTAAATGATTTTGTTTTATTTTATTTCCTTCTTAATTGGCACCTTTTTTAACTAAATGAATGCACGCTACAGCTCTGGCTGCCGCTGCCAAATCTCCTTCTGTTGGAACAACAAAAGGAACCGACCGCTTTTGCCATGCTTCGATAATCCATTTAACGAATGTGCAATCAGAACATTCGTCAGCCTTAGATATTTGCCAACCACCTTTACTATATTTAAAGAAATCTTCTCTGACCTTAATCGCGGGACCGAAACTACTCATAGCATGATTCAATAATAGCAGATCAAACTGTTGAAACATCCCTAAATACTCGTACTTTCCGAAAGGAACGCTTAGAAACAACGAACCATCAGGTTTGAGAACTCTTCGAAGCTCTTTAATGGCCTGCAAATAATCGTCCAATCTGGTCTCTCTATGAGTGCCATCTTTTGTATGAATTGTATTATCGCAGCCAATATGTTCTATTGTCGATAAACAAATAATAACATCATAGAAGTTATCTTTCATAGGTAGACATCTTAAGTCTTCATACAAATACGATATGCCCTTTTGCCAAAAGCACACAGGCTCGGGTGCCAATGTGGCAATATGTAATTTCTTGTTAGACCAACAGCTTTGTTCAATAATAGTCTTATGGTTCAGGATTGAACCGGCGTCTAAAATGTTACATGCTTCTTTAGGAAGGTTTGCAAACAACCAAGGGTATTCAATTATTCTCTCGTCAAGTCCGTATCCGTATCCCTCCGGCAACATCTCTCGATTTCGAAATTTTCCCAATAAATCGTCATCTGATAATGATCTGCTGACCATCCGCATCTTATATTCTACATACCCGCGAGACCAAGGCGCCGGGAAACCCTTATTTAATAAGATAGATAACCTGTTCTGAAATTTATTAAATCCTTTTAACGAGATATTGTAAATAAATGGCGGCAAAATGGATTTGATAACTGCCTTGATGCTATATTTAACTCTTTGAAACATAATAACTTATCCCTTCCGGTTCAACCAATTCATTCATAATAGTATCTTCAAAAATATCTATTTGCCGAGTATTAAACTGCCCTCTAAGCGAGCTGTGCATGACTTTGAGGCCATATAGGGCAAGGAAGGGCGTCCAAGCGCTGGATTGCAATCTCTTATTTTGCTCGTTCGTGAGTTTGTCCAGGAACGTCTTTTCTAAGAACCGGATCGATTTCTTGACCTCGTGACTTGGCTGGGTCTTTTCCTCCCAGATATTGAAGCAGGCAATTGCAGCCAGACTGCTGTCGGATGAGCATTTCAGGGTAGACGAATCTTGATCGAAACTCGAGCTTCCATGAATAGTCTTCGACTCAAGCCCCGCAGCCTTCTGAGGGAGGAGGTCGCAACCTGATAGTGGACTTTCACGGAGAAAGGAGTTTAAACAAACCGCGCGCCTCCGCTACCGACCCGGAGGTCCGGCTCTTCCGACAGGGCAAAAACAAAGAATTCAAACTTTGCTTGGTGGGGCATGTGCTCATGGAAAACCGCCCGGCCTGTTTGCCCCTCCTTGCCTTACTACTAGCACTGCCGAGCGCGAAAAGGCGATGCCCAGGTGGAGTCCATTCCCAGGGGCACTGAATTGGTAATCCCCGGAAAACCCGGAACTAAGGACCAAAACTGGGGGGGCTGGATCTTCACCCTCACGACTGCAACTTACAACCTGATGCGCAGGCGCAACCTGACGGCAATACCTGCTCCCCTGAAACGAAGCAGACATCAACATTCAGCAACCTGCTAATGACAGTTGTTTTTTTCACCTGCTGCGTTCGGCATGCAGATCTGCTTCCACCATAAGTTTGACGAGTTCCTTGAACTTCACCCGCGGGTCGAACCCGAAGCGTTCCCGGGCTTTGCTGATATCGCCGACCAAGACGCTGGTTTTGGTCGGGCGCAACAGGCTGGGATCCGTGACCACATAATTTTCCGGCTTCAGGTTGGCGATGGCAAAAGCCTCGTCGACAAACTCCTTCACCAAATGCGCCTCGCCGGTGGCGATGATGAAATCATCCGGTTCATCGAGTTGGAGCATCTGCCAGGCCGCTTCCATATATTCCCGGGAGTAGCCCCAATCGATGCGGGCGCTGAGATCACCCAGCATCAGCTTGTCCTGCTTGCCGGTGGCAATCCGCGCCACGGATTTGGTAACTTTCCGGGAGAGGTATTCCTCCGTCCGCCGGGGCGATTCGTGATTATAAAAGATGGCTGTGGACGCGAAGATTCCAAAGGCTTCCCGATAATAGCGGGTCAAATAATAGGCCATAACCTTGGCGCACCCATAAGGACTCTGAGGATTGAAGGGCGTAGTTTCTGACTGTACCGGGCTGTCGGTCTTGCCAAACATGTTGGAAGAGCAGGGCTGAAAGTAGCGGATGCCCGGATTCACCTGGCGGATAATTTCCAGGATGCGCCCCACCGCGGCGCCGGTGATGTCCGCGGAATAGCCCACCATATCATAACTCCAACCCACATGATCCTGGTCGGCCTCGTTGTAAATCTCATCGGGTTTGATTTTCAGGATGTTGTGGTACAGCGAAGTCGGATCCGCGAGATCCCCCCGGCAAAGGAAAAACCGCCGGTTGAAGAGTTCCGGATTCCGGATGAGGTGATCGATGTTCCGGGTGTTGCCAGTGGCTGATTTCCGGACCATGCCATGCACTTCGTAGCCTTTCTCCAACAGGACCTCGGCCAGGTAGCTGCCATCTTGTCCTGTCACCCCGAAAATTAGCGCTTTTCTAATCGTCCTATTCCTCCTATGCTTAACATAAGCAGCATCGACTTCATACAGAACATTCGTGAAACGGTTTCACATGAAAGGCCTTGGGAAGCTCTTTAAGAAATTGCCACTCGAGGCTCTGACCATCTAGTTTGATGGGCTGTTGGCCATCAATGCTCGTCGAAAACACCACACTGACAGTGTGCAGGGGTGAATCCAGCGGGATTGAATTCTTCTCGAACCGGTCCTCATAGTAGCCGACGGGCGTCAATTCCCGGATGGTCAACCCCACTTCCTGCTTGACCTTCCGGATGACAGCCTGCTCCAGCGTTTCGTTCTTGAGCACCCGTCCTCCGATCACCCACCACTGGCCCTGGAGCGGCTCATTGGCCCGCCTGACCAGTAGGTATTCGCCGCGGGAATTCTTGATAATCACATCCACACACAAAAGCGGCATGACTTCAAGAATCTGCTTGTAGTGTTCTGCGGGGATCATGGCACCACTCTAAATTCCGGCAGGGGCACGATGAATTGCCCCCCGCCCTGTCGCCATTCCTTTTCCCGTTCATAGAATTCATTGAAAAAGGCCCAGGGGAGTACCAGGAAATAATCGGGTTTGGCTTTGCGGGCCTCTTCTTCGGAGACAATGGGAATCCAGGTGCCGATGGTATATTTGCCCCACTTTTCCGGACTGCGTTCCGAGGCCGCAGTGATCAGCCTGGAATCCAAACCATAGTATTGGAGGATGACATTGCCCTTGGTGGAAGCCCCGTAGACATAGACCTTCTTGCCCTTAGCCACCTCCGCTTTGATGAAATTCACGCACCGGTCCCGGTTCTCCTGGAGACGCTTACCAAATAACAGGATATCCTCCAATGTGTACTTTTCATCAAAGGGAATACCATGGCTCTGGTAATGCCGGCAGAAAATCCGGTAACTGCCGCCGTTAACCTCGTTTTCCTCGATTTTGAAAATTTCCAGCCCGTTGGTCTCAAACAGGTACCTGAGAGATTCCAAGGAATAATATTCGAGGTGCTCGTGGCAGATATTACCCACATCGTTCTTTTCAATCATTGACGCCAGGCACATCAATTGAGCCACAAATATGCCGTCCTCGGCCAGGGCTTTCTGCGAGTCCAGGATAAATTTGTTCGGATCTTCCAGATCGTAGAACATGCCTATGGCCGTAATCACCTTGGCCTTCCCCAGGCCCCACTGGCCGGCCAGCTCCATATACCGCTCATAACCCCAAAAATCGTGCATCACGTAATCGGCGTTTTCTCGCAACTGATTCACCAGGTTGTTGGCGGGCTCGCAACCGACCCGGTGAATGCCCGGGGCCGTGTAGGTGGCCAGCATGGTGCCGTCATTGGCGCCGATGTCCAGTACCACATCCCCAGGTTTCAGCTCCACCATCGACTCGATTTCCTGCGTGATATCACGCAAGGCCCGGCGCATGGTGTCGGTCACCCCGGAACGGTACCAATAAAAACGTGAGTAGAGAAGTTCCTGAGGCGCCGTATGCCGTAATTGCAGCAGGGAACATTTTTGGCACAACACCAAATCCAGAGGCGCTTTGATTCCTTTGCCTATCCTGTCCTTGGGGACAAAGTCATTGATATACTGCTCCCCCAAGGAAAAGACATCGACCAAGTTGTCCGTGCCGCACAATCGACATTTCGTATGTCTGATAACTTCCATAAATTATCCTATTATCTTTAATGTTTTCGATACTTGCCCTCGCCGCTAATGGACGCCGCACCAAGATTTACACACATCTCTTGGCTAAAGGAGCGCTATTATCAGCCAGGATCTCCCTGACAGCCATTACCACTTCATCTATCTGGGATTCCGCTAGGGTCAACCCCGACGGCAGATATAATCCCTGGCGGGCGATGCGTTCCGTCACCGGATACCGCTCTCCCTTAAACAGGCCCAAATCGTGGAAGGCCGGCTGTTCGTGCAAGCCCAAAAAAAATGGCCGGGTGCCGATGCCCTTCCGGCCCAAGCGCTCCATCAGGTCTTGGGCCGTTCCCAACTTCTGATCCAGTTCAATGCAATACATCCAGTAAACCGTTTTGGCCCAGGGTTTCTCCACCTGGCATTTGATCCCATTCAGGGTCGAAAGCCTTTCCCGGTAATACTCGCCCAGGCGCCTTTTGATGCCGATGAACTCGTCAATGCGCTCCATCTGAGCCACACCCAAGGCGGCCTGTATATTCGTCATTCTAAAATTATAGCCTATTTCCGTATGATAGAATCTTTTTTCCGGGCGAAAGCAGAGGTTGCGGTAAGAACGGGCCCGTTCCGCCATCTCGGGGTCGGAGGTAAGCACCATCCCGCCCTCCCCGGTGGTGACAATCTTGTTGGCATAAAAAGAAAACGCACTGACGTGGCCGATACTGCCGCATCTTCGACCCCTGTATTCCGCACCGTGGACCTCTGCCGCATCCTCTACCACCATCAGCCCATGCTTCGCGGCGATGGTCATCAAGGGATCCATATTCACGGGATGGCCGTAAATATGTACCGGCATGATGGCCCGGGTCCGGGGGGTTATCCGGTCCTCGATCTGGGAGACATCCATATTCCACGTTTCCGGCTCCACGTCTACCAGCACCGGCACCGCCCCCAGCCTGATGGCCGCCAGGGCGCAGGAAATGATAGTGAAGGAGGGCATGATGACTTCGTCGCCTTTGCCGATACCCGCGGCATACAGGGCGGCTTCCAGCGCCGCGGTCCCGTTACAAACCGCAATTCCATGCCCCACCCCGATAAATGCGGCAAACCGACGCTCAAACTCGGCGACAAACGGGCCATCCGAGGAAATCCAGCCCGTGTCAATACACTCCTGCAGCAGTTCCTTTTCCCGTCCATTCAGCAACGGCTGATTGACTGGAATCATAACTATTCCTTATGATGAAGCCCAAGCGAGGGGTAAACGGTTATCGACGTGCATATTCCCAGGAGTTTCTTGCTCTTTTTAATCAGTTAATCGGAGAGAAATTTCTCAACATATCAACATATTTTCTCAATCTTTCTTGCCTTCGAATCGGCCCTTATCCGCGCCTTCAATAAACGGACCATTCTTCACTTCTATCATTATGGTTGGTTCCAGCATCGTAATGCCATGACCGGCACCACAGAGTAAAATAACGTCTCCGGTAGATAATTCCCTGCTTTCCAAGAACGTCTGATCATAAGAATAAAAATCTATAAGAATTTTTCCGTCCTTTATAAAAAGAACCTCTTGAGTCCCATATGTCTCCCGACGTACAGGATTATGTATATGGGGCACCACGTTGTACCCCACTGGCCGATTCATGTAGCCAAGTTGAAGTAAATAGTCGTTAGGACTAATGAATTCAATTTTGTTCTCTTCAATACAATGATCTCTGTATATTATAATGGCAATAACCTTATTATTATAACAGATATTTTCAATCATGCAATTTCACCTTTCTTATGATCTTCTTTTTCATTTCCCCCCAAAAATAAGACATACTCATTATGATTTTTTTCCTTTGGTATCTACATTGTAGATTAATCAGGTACAATGCAACTTTCATAGTCTATTCGTTTTATGTTAAAAATATTCCTAAAGTAAGGACAGCATAGCTTATTGAGGAGAAAGAAAAGATGATTAGGTTCTGCAAACTTATTCCTTTATTGCAGTTTTTGCAATTACTTCTAATATGTTGTTAAAATGCTTTTTAAAATCCAGCTCTTGCCCATAAGCGACTTTGGCATTTCTTGAAAACTTTGAATAACTTTTGAAAATAACCCGGATAGCCTCACCCACATCTTCAGATGAATTTACGCATATGCCACACTTGTATTTAGAAACAAGTTCTTTTGACTGTGGGGAAACATCATTTATAATAATTGGGATACCTTGAGACAAATAAAAAGAGACTTTCCCTGAGCACGCGAGTTCAGTATTTTTATCTACCGACTTATAAAATGATATTCCTATATCTGCTTTCCGTATTAAATTACATAATTCGTCAAAAGTTAGCCTCTTAATTGAAATATATATCTTGTTCTTTATATTATTTTGCTTAATTATTTGCTCAACTTCTTCTAAATATGAAGACCTATTGGGCGCATGTATAATCATAACAGTGTCTCTGGGCCATAAGTTTATGTGAGACAATATTTCCTTAATTGCCACTTCTTGAACTATGGACCCGACATAGATAATTATTTTCTTATCTAAAGGTACTTCTATATTATATCTCATAATTTCAATATTCTTTCCTTCAAAATAATAAGAATTAGGAATAAGATATATTTTCCTTTCATTTATTAAGTTGTCTTTTATTAGTATCTTTGCCCTGTACTCATCTTGAACTATTGTCGCAATTGCTTTTCTGTTAAAGTAGCTTTCCATAATTTTAAGTATGTTCCATAAATATTTTTTGCCTCCTTTACGTTTTGCGATATCCTCTTTGGCCAATATTTCAAGAGAATAGTAGATATATGGTATATTTCTCAGAATAGATAATATTCCAGCTGCTATTATGCCCTCTTGATCAACACCTACAAATAAATCATATGCATATGACTTTGTAATATTATAACAATCTATAATAAATTTAAATGGCGTTAAGAATCGTATTTTATGGGAGGTAACATAAATTGATCGGACATTACTTAATGCAGGCTTATAATATCCAAATTTCTTGTTATACAAATAGATAATATCAACTAAGTAACCGTTTTCATTTAATAGTTTTATGGTACTTACCAGAGAAGGTGATATTGATATCCATCCGTAGTATACAAAAAGCGCAACCCTTCGCTCGTTTATTCTAGTCTCCATAATTTTGATATTAAACCTTATGCAAAAACTAATTGCTGCGTTAATTTAACATATTCATAAACTTCCTGATTGACCATATCACTAGCTTTTTCGGCGATTTTATAAGTTAATCTATTCTTCATTATAGCCAAACAGTTTTAACCATCGCGAAGCTGTTTGGTTTATGACCTCTAAGTCCATAGGGGAAATTTCGCTTTTGTAACCGCCCGATTTCCCTTTTCTGACAAATTCAAATTCTGGGAAGCGGAAATCCCCTCCATGATTGTAATATGCCTCAAGTTTTTTCATGTTCTCAAATGATGATAATTCAATCGATTCTTCCAAAACCGCGTCTGGAATATTATACCCTAATAAAGTATATATCCGCGTTAATACTTTGAGCGGTTTTAATTTCATATCTTCATAGCGAATGAAATCGATTTTATCACTAGCTGGAGGTTTTTCGACCCATCCTTGAACATGTCTGCACCACGCTTCAATGCCATATTGCTGAGAATGAATCAGTCCTGATAAGTCATCGCTAAACGCGCTAAGTTTCTTTAAAAACCAATAATATGACACCATCACATCTCGGGGATCGCGTATCAAATAAATAATTTTTTTATAAAATGAATTATATTCTGCATGGCTTTTTATCACCCGGTGGCCAGGAAAAGGCAAAATAGTTTCTTTTAGAAAGCGCGTCTGTTGAATATCAGGAATAAAATCATCAATATTGAAGAAAGTAATCTTTTGATTTATTCCACTCATTTTCAGATGCACATTAGCCATAATAAAAGTTAGCCATGTAACTCCCGCCTTGGGAAAGGACACTAAAAATAGATCATCATGTAATGGATTCTCTGGAATTACATTAAAATAAGCCTTGCTAAAGATCTTATTACGCAAGTACTCTTTGTACATCCCGGTTACTTTAGCAAGTTTCTTTAACATATTTTTCACTTTCTTTCAATTTATAATAAGTTAACTTCATAGTTATATAATTATTCTCAATCCTTTATCGGCTAATAATGTCATGACCATTCCGACTGACTCCTCAACGGAATATTTATCAGAGTTAATTACCAAATCTGATTGAAGCGGTTCTTCGTACGGCGATGAAATGCCGGTGTATTCTTTAATTTCACCTTTTCTAGCCCGTTGATAAAGTCCCTTCGTATCACGTTGTTCACAGATATCAAGGGGGCACTTGCAATAAATCTCAACGAAATCGTTATTCCCCAACAAATTCCTGACTTTTTGTCGGTCGGAACGAAAGGGGGAAATCAGCGCTATGAGCACTACCACTCCAGCTTCAACAAATAATTTGGCGACTTCGCTAATACGACGGATATTTTCACATCTTTCTTCCGGGAGGAAACCGAGATCTGAACACAAGCCAGAGCGCACATTATCTCCATCCAACACAAAAGTACGGAACCCCGATTGGTGCAAACGTTCCTCAACGGCATGGGCGACAGTAGACTTACCAGCACCAGAAAAACCAGTGAACCAGATTACCATGCTCCTATGGCCGGCTAACTTCTCTCGCTGCTTTCGATTTACAGTGCCTTGATACTGAATGATTGTGACTTTTTTCCCCCTTATAAGCCGCATTCCCTCCTCCTTAAAAAGGATAATTAATGTCGGGCCCCCTACATAATCCTCAGTACTACGAGTTGCTTAAGGCAGACAATTTTTTGGCACGAAATAGCTTACAAATCTTTATTCTTAATTAATTAACACATTATGGCTTTGTTATTATTCAATTTAATAAATTTATCAATAGCCTCGGCACTCTTTTGGGCCGATTCGGATACACAATCTCCAAAGTAATTCTTGAGAAATATCTTTTGATTTTCAATCTGATTTTTGATCCAGTTTGCTCTCCACTCGCTTTCATTAATCAAGTTGTTCAAGATCTTTTTAAACTTAGCAAGACTATACACTTGCTCAACTGCTTCACCGTATATGCCAAATCGTTTTTCGCCATCCAGCAGGATGGATATTACAGGCTTCTCAAATAACATCGCTTCCATGGCAATCGCAGAAAATTTGGTTATAAGCAAATCTGCAGAATTTATTGCATGATATGGTAACATGCTTTTGTCGATCAAAAATACATTTGGAAGAGAAAAGTATTCAATCAAGGATTCTAGAATACCCGATCGATGTGAAGGATGTGGCTTGACCATCAAGGCGACAGATTGATGCTCTTTTACAAAGATTAATAATGAGTTGGTTACTAGACATTGTTCTTGAACAGTGAGATAACCTCGCAAGGTGGCATTGGGATCAAATAATATATAATTTTTATAGTTACTAGGGATGTTCAGGTAAGTACGGGATTGGGATTGGCTATAATCTTTTCTAAAATTAGAAAGATGATCGTACCGGCATGACCCAACCGATGCAATACATTCCGAAGGGACTCCAAGATTTTCAAAATATTTCCTTTGACTCTCCCCTGCTGCCAAAAGGAGGTTATTATAAGAATAATCTGTATCATAAGGACTTTCGCAAAAACCCATTATCCAAAAAAATTTGAGTGGTCTTTGACGCCTATTTACACATTGTAACAACACCGCGCCCTCAGCCAAATGGCCACCGCCCCAAGCCCTTATAGCAACCGGAAAATGGTCTGCGAAATATTTTTCAACAGATTTCCGGAGCCTGTATCTTTGGGCCAGTTCCTCCCCCAAAAAAGCTTTTATCGACGGCCATAATAGGGGTCCAAGGTTGATTTTTCGGTATTGCAATCCTGGATGAGTCTGGAATTCATTGCGCCGACGGCTGGCTTGGCGCCAAGTCAACAAAATACGAAGTGTTGCCTCCCATAAGGAACGATTCGGGCAATATGCTTCCAGCTCTACTGCACGAAATCCTTTGCCCCGAATTATTCCTACCGCCCTTGAAGCCCTCCAATGCAAGGAAACCGGAGAATATCCTCCCCGTTTCAAGGCATTCATCAGAGGAAGAATATTATCGACATGTTTTTCATCTGAACTACAAAGTTGCATATTAATTTCTTTTTCTTGAATATCTGGCTTATCAGGACTTAATTGCCGACAAATTTTTGCACGAAGAATATTAAAAATATAATATGGCTCTCTTGCAATTAATTTCACCCAGGAGAGCAACTTTGTTCCTAAAATACGTGGGCAGAAGTGTCCCATGGTTCGCACTGCGATTCCCTTGCTTTGTCCTACTGCGAGTAATATATTATCTTCCCAATCTTCTCCAGGATGCCTCAGGATGATAATCTTGCTAATATTGTATGTATCAAGCAGATAATGGTAAGAACGAATCAATAGCAATAAGTCTTGAATTCGTTGAGTGGTCTTGCCACCTTCACAGTGTCGGATCCAAAAGAGCAGCTCCTTGGGGATACCATTTGAATCATTTCCCAGCGACTCGAGCCATCTGTTTATTATCTCCAAAAATTGGATAACCTCTGGCGCTACGCAATAATAAGATTCCATTTGCTCAATCCAGTATGCGCCTTTTATCCATGGATAATTCTTAATTTCTTTGTGAACCCTTATGTCATCAGAGGCAACTATGTAGTCACATCCGGGCTGGGATCGAATCTGCGAAAGTAAAGAAATCTCACTCATGCCCCTGCACACAATCAAATAATTCTTATTTAAACTCACTGAGCAGCCATCCAGTAATATCATCTTTTCGTTAGATCTGTTCCCGCTTTTCCTATCTTCCCGCCTATTCAATTCCTGTTTCAAACCCGAATTAGTGTTATCAGGCTGTGAAAAATTTCTCCAATTACGTTTGGTGGTCAATGCTGCTAATTTGGCGGACATCAACCTCAGGGGGCAGATGTCCATGCGCGGTGCTGACGAGAATCAAGAAGGAATGTTTAACTATCTTTCGCCTGCGACCCGGGGTGCCTTAAGATCATCCCTTGTGTCCCATCAAGAAGATGGTGAATCAAGCTCTCCGAGAGATTTGGCATGGCTCCTAGGCCATTATAGCCCAGGTACCGACGCCCCTTCATCCACACGGGAAGGTTTGCTGCGGGCCCTGCTGGTCCAGACGTTGTAAACCATTCGCAGCGAACAAGTGTTGATGAGCAGTTGGATTCAATCTCTCGTTTCGCGGGTTCCCGGGTTTATTCATTGTCGCCTTTCGAAAAAACCGGGGTCGATTTCTTGACTCGGACTTGAACGCGGCCTTTTTCGCCCGGCTTTACTTAGCAAAGCCAACGGTCAGATTATAGCTTTCACCTCAGAGGAATCTTTCATTCTCATCCCATCTTTTCTCCACAAAAGTCAGAACAACTGCCATAAATATCACCTCTTAGAAATTAATGCCCCACTTCAGCAAACCTTAGGTGTGTCTAAACCCTCTGAACGTGCTATCTTTTTCTAAATAAAGTTCTTTCATTTGTTCGAAATATGATAATTGTTTATTTTTAAAATAATTTTGGATTAATGTCGAGTTTGCCTCAAACAGGCACTGATGGAATTCATCATCAGTCATATCTGTAAAATTAACTGCTAACAAATCAGAATTTATATGCTTGTTCTCATAAAAATCTTCACAATCTTTTAATAATCCCTTTTTAATCGCATAATAATAGAGGGGTGAGCCAGGATATGGGGTAACAGGACGAATCGTCCTCATTTGCGCACCATCATCATATTTAAGTAAAAAATCTACTCCTTTTGCTAATGTTTCGCGATTTTCCCCGATATTCCCAAATATAATATTTAATCCTGGACTGATTCCGGCATTTAAAGTTGCTTCAATACCTTTAATTATTTGCTTTGTAGCCAGAGCTTTATTCATATTCTTTAAAATTCGATCATCCAATGCCTCTATCCCGTAATTAATAAACACGCAGCCTGATTTTTTCATTAGGTCCAAAACTTCTTTTCTAGCATAATTCAACCTACCATTACAATCCCATTTTATGTCAACTTTTTGCTTAATAAAATCGTTGCATAAAGATATTGTTCGTTCAGGCGATGACATCAGAAGTTCATCACCGAAGGTGATATGGGTCACTCTATAATTTTTTTTGAGCATTTTTATCTCTTCAATTATTCCCTCATTACTCCTGGGCCGCAAACCTTCATCCATACGGTAGCAAAAATTACATTTAAAGGTACATCCTCTCCCTGAGAGCATCGGTATGATAAAATCATTACTGGTGCATTTAGGCATTCTTAGTAGACGATAATACTCCATTGGGAAGAGGTCATAGGCAGGGAAAGGAACGCTGTCTATATCACTGATTAATGATCTGCGTTCATTTATAATACATTTCTTGTCGCTCCGATATGCGATCCCCTTAATATTATCAAAGGGTTGATTATTTTTTATGGCATTTAGCAGGTCAACAATGGTTAATTCCCCTTCCCCCATTACTATGGCATCAGCGCCCGTTTTTCTCATAAAGAATTCCGGTTCGGGGCTAGGGCCATGCCCGCCAATAATAAAAAAAGGCCTATTTTTGGAACGGTTTATAGCCTTAGAGATTTTTATAGCTTTCCGATATTGATAGTACCCGGCAATAAAACTCAGTCCAATTACATCATACCTATTCTCATCCAAATAATGTTGAAGATGATCTTCCGGATAGTGATGCATATCTTGATTATAAATATTTACTTCATATCCTGATCTTAGCAGCACGGCAGCGATGTAGCCCAGTCCTTGGGGAAAATAATGGATGTATGAATCATTATCATATACAACTAGTAATACTTTCATTTGATATCCTTTATTTGAGATACAATGTTTGAGAGTTTTTTCCCATGGTAATCCAAAAAACGAGACTTCTAGGTCAGCCTCTTAAATCCGGCCGGAATAACCTATTCTTGTAGATAATGCTTCACATATCCAGGAATCATCGACGAACCAATTAATGATCTTCAGGGAACTGGGGCATTTATTTCTTTCTTTACCACGGAAAATCCATAAAAATTCTCTATATCAGGCTGGAGAAAAACTCTCCAATCGCGTTTGATTTTCAATGCTACTATAATGCCTGACCTCAACCTCGGGAGGGTGATGTCCCTACGAGATGCTGACGAGAGCCAGAACGAATGTTTAGAATAAATTCTTCATTTTTATTAAGCTTCTAAAAAAACGAAGGGTATCTGCTAAGAGGCAGTGGTCAATAAATAATCTGCTACTTTGCAAGGATGCCTTACAGTATTAAGTTACCATAACCAACTCCTCTTTGAAACCCTTTCGGGGAAGTTATTGCCGATTTTGCCGGAGGCCCCGTACCCCCGGGTGTCGGCGGCCCGCATCTAGAATTGGACCGGCACTACCGTCTCGCGGCAAGGGCCACCCGCTGCCACTGATCATGGGTGGGATAGATTCAAGTTTAATAACGATCTCCTAACCTTTTGTGGCCACGGCCGATCGCCTTTGACTTGGGCTACACAAAAAACAACACGACCTAATCCTCGCGTCTTTCAAGGTCATGGCCTAGCAGGCTGTTGAAAAACTCTTTTCTTGATGCCCCTAAAATAACGCTGTCCATAATGCCGATAAGGTGTTATAGTCAACGATAACAATATGTTATCTGGAGGCAGCCATTATGCGCGGCAACGAT
>JAKAKP010000121.1 GCA_021813445.1 Deltaproteobacteria bacterium | reverse complement strand
AGGACATTTGCATGAGTAAGGGCGGTAAATTTCGCTTTAATAAAAGAGAGCCGGCCCATTAAAATTCATCTCATGGAAATACCAGGTTTTTCCCCTCTCCCCCCTTGGGGGGAGAGGCAGGGTGAGGGGGGGTAGGGCGGCCGAAGACGCCACCCCCTCACCCCATCCCTCTCCCCTCGAAGGCTTATCATTACCCACAAGTGTTTAATTTGGCGTTAGAGTCCTTTCCGATTGGGTCCAGATTCTGCTCAGGATAAATCTTCATGAAGACACTTTCTCCCTGTTGGGGCGCCCTAAAATCCCCCTGCCCCCTTTTTCAAAGGGGGGGGAAGTCCCCCTTTTGCAAAGGGGGACTTTAATTACCTGGTTTTTCTAGGAGTTCCTCTCACCTTACCATCTCCTCGAATTCCGCCTCGCTCAAGATGGTCACGCCCAGTTCCCGGGCCTTGGCGTATTTGCTGCCGGGGTCCGCGCCCGCCACCACGTAGTCGGTCTTGGCGGACACCGACGAACTCACCTTGCCGCCCCGGGCGGTGACCAGGGCCTTGGCCTCTTCCCGGGAGAAGCGGTCGAGGCCGCCGGTAAAGACAAAAGTTTTGCCCGCCAGGGGACCCGCGGCTCGGGCTGCCGGCGGCTGCTCCTTTACGCCGGCATCCCGCAGCTTCTTAACCAGCTCCTGGTTGCGGGGGCTATCAAAAAATTCCTGGATACTGGCGGCCACCTGTTCCCCCACCCCTTCCACGTGCAGCAGGTCTTCCTTGGAGGCCTGCATCAGGGCCTCCAGGTTATGGAAATGCTGGGCCAGGAGCTGGGCCGTGGCCTCTCCCACAAAGCGGATGCCCAGGGCATTGAGCAGCCGCCAAAAAGGCGGAGTTTTGCTGTTCTGGATAGCCGCGACGATATTTTGGGCTGATTTTTCCGCAAACCGCTCCAGGGGAGTGAGGTCGTCCTCGGTGAGCCGGTAAAGATCACCCACATCCCTAATCAGGCCGTTTTCCACCAGTTGCAGGATGATCTTTTCCCCCAGGCCGTCGATGTCCATGGCGGCCTTGCCCGCGAAGTGGAAGATCGACCGCACCTGGGCCCCCAGGCAATCGGGGTTGGGGCAGCGGGTGACCTTTTCGCCCGGGGGCCGCACCAGTTCCGTGTTGCACACCGGGCAGATTTTGGGCATCTCGAAGGGCCTGGCGTCCGGGGGCCGCTTCTCCAGGATGACCTGCACCACTTCCGGGATCACGTCTCCGGCCCGCTGCACCAGGACGGTGTCCCCCACCCGCACGTCCTTGCGGGCCACTTCGTCTTCGTTGTGCAGGGTGGCCCGGGAGACCGTAACGCCGCCCACCTCCACCGGCTCCATCACCGCCATGGGGGTGATGGCACCGGTGCGCCCCACGTTGACCACGATATCCATCACCCGGGTGGTCTCCTGGGTGGGCGCGAATTTATAGGCCAGGGCCCAGCGGGGGCTCCGGGCCTTGGTGCCCAGGCGCTCCTGCAGGGCCAGGGAATCCACCTTGATCACCACCCCGTCGATTTCGTAGGGCAGGCCCCGGCGCTGGTGTTCGATCCGGTGGTGATAGGCGATGGCCGCGTCGATGCCTCGAGCCTGGGCGATGAGGGGATTGACCCGGAAACCCCAGGCCCGCAGAGCCTGGAGGGTCTGCCAATGGCTGGAGAATTTCCGTCCCTGCACTTCCCCGACGCCGTAACAGTAAATCTTTAGCGGCCGGGCTCCGGTGATCTTGGGGTCCAACTGGCGCAGGGACCCGGCCGCGGCATTGCGGGGGTTGGCAAACGCCGGCTCGTCCTGGGCCAGGCGCTCATCGTTCAGCTTTTTGAATTCATCCAGGTCCATGTAGACTTCGCCCCGGACTTCCAGCAGCTCCGGCGCGGGCTCTTCCCGCTCCAGGATTTGCAAGGGGATGGTGTGCATGGTTTTCAAGTTCTGGGTGACGTTTTCCCCGCGGATGCCGTCCCCCCGGGTGGAACCCACGGTGAAGCGGCCCCTCTCATAGACCAGCTCCACCGCACAGCCGTCCATCTTCGGCTCCACCACGTAGTCAAAATCCCCCTCAGCCCGGAGAAAGCGCTTGAGGCGGGCGTCGAACTCCAGGGCCTCTGTTTCACTGAACGCATCCTCCAGGGAGAGCATCTGCTGGCGGTGGGGCACGGTGGCAAATTTGTCCAGGGGCGGGGCGCCCACCCGTTGGGTGGGGGAGTCCGGGGTGACCAGCTCCGGGTACTGTTCCTCCAGTCTTTCCAGTTCCCGCAAGAGCCGGTCAAACTCGGCGTCGGAGACAGTGGGGGCATCCAGGATATAATAACGGTAATTGTGATAATGGAGCTGCTCCCGGAGTTCCTGGACCCGGTGAATGACTTCCGGAGGCACGGGGTTTGAGGACGGGGTCATGGCTTGATCTTATGAAGTATTAATGGCGCAAAGGGAGCCCGGCGCAATCCAATCCCCAATTACGCCTTGCCACCATATAATAGGTAGATACGGTCTGATAAGCAAGGCCAAAGGACAGGACTAAACAGGCGCGGAATTATTAATCAGGCAGAGCTTGAAAACGCTTGGAGTCGGGCAAAGGTTCCCGGGCCAGACGGCGAATCTCGGCGACAATCTCCAGGACCCGCTGCAGTTGGTCGCTGATCATTTGAATTTCCGACAACATCGGGTTTTGTTCATCACATTCCAGCAACAGCAGATCCACCATCCCCGTAACCGCGGCCAGGGGCTGGGCCAAAGCGTGCAATTGATTACGGATTTCTTTCAGTCTGTTTTCCATGTTTTTCCGACCACTGTGTTATTAATCGAAACAATTACAAAAAAATTTAATGAAAAAAGCCCTGGTGCCCGGAAATGACCGAGTAGCCGGACTTTCCCTTATGCTTGATTCCTTCTGTGGGGGTCAATCCCGGGGTACGGCCAGCATGCGCTCTACTGCTTTCAGGGCCCGCACCCGGATGTCCTCCGGGACCGTAATCCGGTGACGGTCTTCTTTGAGCGCGGCAATCACGTCCTCCAGCCTGATCCGCTTCATGGGCCGGCAGATGAGGCGCCGGGAAGGCGAATAAAAAACCTTGCCGGGATTTTCCTTGTGCATCCGGTGGAGGATGCCTTTTTCCGTGCCGATGATGAATTCCCGGGCCGCCGCCTCCCGCACATAACTGAGCATGCCGCTGGTGCTGCGGATCACATCCGCCTGGTCCAAAACCTCAGGGTTGCATTCAGGGTGGGCGATGAACGGGGCCTGGGGATGCGCGGCCTTGGCCTCCCGCACCTCTTCTACGCTGAGCCCGTCGTGGACGTTGCACCAGCCTTCCCAGGTGAGGATTTCGATTTCCTTCTTGGTGTGCCTCCTGGCATAGAGGGCCAAATTCTGGTCCGGAATCATCAGCACCCGGGGCGCGGCCAGGGAATGGACCACCCGGATGGCGTTGGCGGAAGTGCAGCAGATGTCGCTTTCCGCCTTCACCGCAGCGGTGGAATTGACGTAGGTGACTACCGGGACGCCCGGCAGTTCCGCCTTCCGGGCCAGGAGCTTGGCCGCGGTGACGGACTCCGCCAGGCAGCAGCCCACATCCAGGCGGGGCAGGAGCACGGTTTTGTCCGGGCAGAGGATGGTCGCGGTCTCCGCCATAAAATGGACGCCGCAAAAGACAATGACCTCGGCTGCAGTCCGGGAGGCCTTAATCGACAATTCCAGGGAATCCCCGCAAACGTCGGCGACGTCCTGGATCTCCCCCGGCTGGTAATTATGGGCCAGGAGGATGGCCCGGCGCTTTTCCAGCCAATGCCGAACCTCCTGTTGTTGAGCCGTCAGTTCCATATTTATTGCGGAAGCCTATACTCGAGGGAATGCCTGAATTATCCCCGGCCTTCCCTGACCACCTGCACTCCCGGCGGTGGGGTGAAGATGAAGAACCCGGGTTCCAGGTGAATATTGAGTTCCATCTGGGAGAAGGCAAAGCGCGTTTCTTCCCCCAAAGCGTTGGCGAACTCCAGCTTTTCCACCTGAAAGGTGCGGGGATTGATGGTGAGGGTGAGGCGTTTTAATTCCGGCTGCGGCTTGTGAGGATAGAGGTCAATGACGTAATTGGCCCCGGCCTCCGGCGGCCGGTTCCAGGAGATCTGGAAGTCCCGGCTGAGTTGCCCCATGCCGGAAAAAAACCGCATGACCAGGTCTGAGCGCAGCACCCGGTTCAAAGGGTAAACCATGACCACCGCGTCCTGGGGAATGAACATCCAAACTTCCCGCCCATCTGCGATAATCTCTTTTTTCTGGGCGGGGGGATTTTCGTATTGCCAGCGCATGCGGCAGGGTTTCTGAAAATAGAGGAGGCCCTCGGCCTTCTCCCCTTGGCCCGCAGACTGGAGGCGGGACTCCTGGACGAAGCGGGCTTTGAAT
Source organism: Deltaproteobacteria bacterium (assembly GCA_021813445.1). Taxonomy (GTDB): domain Bacteria; phylum Desulfobacterota; class Desulfobaccia; order Desulfobaccales; family 0-14-0-80-60-11; genus SURF-52. The sequence continues at coordinate 1,483 of JAKAKP010000121.1, read as the reverse complement.
GCCCCGGATTTATCATACTGCTGCTGGACCCGGGTCACCACCTCCAGGGGGGTGGGAGCGGCCAGGGCTTGAAGAGGCGCCAACAGGCAACAGCATATCAAGAAAATTATCCAGAATCGGTTTTTCAAGAACTCGATTTTCCTTATCCGGAAAAATGTTTAGAATCAATTAAAAATATCAAATCCCTGGTCCGGAGTCAATCGGCGCGGGCATTCCCTCCCCAACTCCATCGAAACTATTATTCTGGGCGAGGCATAATGTCTTGCATTTTCAATGGGATAAATTTATGAACTTGCCTTCGGGATTTCAAAAACCCAGGCCTTGACTGCATCCTTCTAGATCCTTTAGCATCTGGAGGCAGGACCGGGCGGTGGATCGGAAAAAACCGGTTCTCCATTGACTTTATCTCTCCTTTGGGATTAATTCCTGGGGAGTTCATGAATACCTGCATCACCGACTACGATTATTTCCTGCCCCCGGAACTGGTGGCCCAACACCCCTTAAGGGAGCGGGACGCGTCCCGCCTCCTGGTGCTGCACCGGGCCACGGGTGAGCTCCGTCATGCCTCCTTCCGGGACCTGCCCCAATTCCTGGACGGCAACGATCTGCTGATCCGCAACGACACCCGGGTCTTTCCCGCCCGGCTCCACGGGGTTAAAGCCAGCGGCGGCAAGATCGAACTCCTGCTGCACCACCTGCCGCTGGCGGAGGGAGAAAAGCTTGGGGTTAGGGGCCAGGGGCCGGTAGCACAGGTGTCTGGTGGGGCGGGCCTCCGTGCCCGCCAGCCGTCTGGGCAGGCCTCCTGGGTCCTTGGCTCCGCGCGCGCCCAGGCCACCTACCGCGGGCGTCTGCGCCTGGGGCAGGAGTTGGTCTTCGGGGAGAAGTTGCGGGCAGAAGTAATTTCTCTGCCCCAACCAGGAGTGGCGGAGGTGCGCTTCTGGTCCCTTAACGGCAGCGACCCCGGCCGGCTGGTGCTGGAGCAGGGGGAAGTGCCGCTGCCTCCTTATATCCACCGGGCCCCGGAGGATCAGGACCTGGAGCGCTATCAGACGGTGTACGCCTCCCGGATGGGGGCCATCGCCTGCCCCACCGCGGGCCTGCACTTTTCGGAAGCGGTCATGCAGGACCTGGCCGCGCAGGGGGTCGACACGGTCTCCCTGACCCTGCACGTGGGGCCGGGGACCTTTATGCCGGTGCGGGAGGAGGATTATACCCGGCACCGGCTGCAGCCCGAATATTTCGAGCTCTCCCCCGCCGCGGCCCAGCGGCTGAATGCGGCCAGGAAGCAGGGCCAGCGCCTGGTGGCGGTGGGCACCACCAGTGTCCGGGTCCTGGAATACTGCGCCGGCCCCCAGGGTTTTAGCCCGCAGACGGGCTGGTGCGACCTCTTTATCTACCCCGGCTATCATTTTCAGGCCGTGGACCGGCTGCTCACCAATTTTCATCTGCCTAAATCCACCCTGCTTTTACTGGTGAGCGCTTT
>JAKAKP010000152.1 GCA_021813445.1 Deltaproteobacteria bacterium | reverse complement strand
CAGGGCCAGCAGCCCCTGGGCCACGGGGGTCAGGTGCAGGCTTTGGGCCAGCACCGCGGTCTCCCCCAGGGGCAGGGCCAGGAGCAGGACCAGAGGTATGGCCGCCAGATTGACCGCGGCTCCCAGCAGGGAGACCACCTGAAAATGCGCGGCCACCAGGGGCGCGGTGGCCAGGGTGGCCACCAGGGAGACCGCCGCGGCCTCCTTGACCCGGAGCCAGACCATCCTGCCCCACCGGGCCAGCCGTCCCGGGGCAGTCACCCCCTCCCGGGCCCCCCGAAACCACCGGGGCAGGAAATAGAGGAGCGCGGCCACCGCGGTAAAAGAAAGCTGAAAGGACACGGTAAAGAGCCGTAAGGGGGAAAGGCAGAGAATGGCCAGGGCCGCCAGGGCCAAGGCGCTCCAGACCTCCCGGGGGCACCCCAGAAAGAGCAGCAGCAGGTACGCCAGGACCATGATCTCCGCCCTCTGGGTGGAGGGCGAGCCCCCGGCGATCCAGGCATAGGCCACCACCGGCACCGCGGCCACCAGGGTGGAGAGTTGCACTGCGTTGACCCGCAGCAGCAGCCGGGGGAAGCGGCGCAGGCCCCAGAAGCAGAGAAAACCGGCCACCAGGGCCACACTGCTTAAGTGCAGGCCGTTGATCACCAAAAGATGGCTGGTGCCCGTGCGGCTGAAGGCCTGGCGCATCTCCGGGGTGATCTCCCCCTGGTCGCCCAGGAGCATGGCCAGATACATGGCCCGGGGCACCGGGGGCAACTCCTTCAGCAACCTGCGGATGGACCCCCTTAGGAGTTCCCCCAAGGGCGGAGCCCCGGCATTAGCCAGAACCACCAGGTCCTCCGGCTGCCGCAAGGTCGCAGTGCGGAAGATGCCGTCCGCAGCCAGATAACGGCCGCGGTCGAAGCATCCCGGATTTTTTAGGGATAGGGGCGCCCGCAGCCGCACCCGCAGCACCACCGCGGTCCCCACGGGCGGGGCTTCCAGACGCGGTGCGTTGACCAGCAGCCTGCCGCAGGCCGGACGCCAGCCCGCCGGGCTGCGCCAGGCCTCCGCGTCCAGAAATAGCTGCACCCTCTCCGCCCCGATCTTGCTGGGCCGGGCGAGGCGCGCCCTTAAAAGCACGTCCTGGTCCAGGGGCAGGCGGGTGAGGTGGTGGGGCGGAAAAACCGGAGCCTGCGCCTGCTGATAAAAGGCCAGGCCCAGGAGCCCGAAAAAGACCAGAGGCAGCCAGATGGCGCCCCACCGGGTCCACCAGGCCAGGGCCAGGAGCAGCCAGAGCAGCGGCAGCCCCGCCACCAGCCAGCTCCCGGGGAGCGCCACCCCCCAGGCAGGTGCGGCCAGCCCCAGCATAAAGGCCAGGGTCACCAGGACCAGGGGCCGGGCCACCTGGCGAGAGGGCGGTTTCTGTTCCCCGTTTTTTGCGGCTGCAACCTCAGAGGTCATGGCTCTTTTGTATCTCTGTTTGCGTTTACCGAAAATCTGGGAGACTGAAGATTTTGAAACCAAATCTTAAAAACCTGTCTCCCATCAAAACCTGGGTGTAACTATAATTCATTGCAAAAACTCAAATAACCCCGAACTGTCATTCTGAGCGCAGCGAAGAATCTCGTATTTTCGAAGCGTTGAGATCCTTCACTGCGTTCAGGATGACAAAAAAGGTTCAGAAATGCCTTATAGCAAATATAGCGATTGCCAAAAGTTTTTTCGTTTCGTAGGGGCACAGCTTGCTGTGCCAGAGTCACGGGCACAGCAAGCTATGCCCCTGCCATGATTTCCAATCGGTAAAAACTTGTGGCAAGCGGTATAAGTGGGAAACAGAGATTGCACACCCCCCCTAATCCGGGGATTTATGAGGATTATCAATGGCTTTCGCAGTCACTTTGTCCCGCTTCTCCCCCCCCGGAGATATTTTGCTAAAGTACGCCATCTTTAAGCCGATAAAAGAATTGAAGATGTTTAAATACGGCTTTAAGCAAGCTCAAGCAGGCACAAATAAAACTTCTGTATTGACAACTAGTTATAATTTAGTTTAAATGTCTGTTATGTGGAAGAAAATCTTCCTGCCGGTTGTCATCCTTGCCCTCTTGGTTCTGCCTGCGGCCGCGGCCAGCGTCAGCAGCGACGGCTCCCTGGTCCTGGACTCCAAGGATGCCGGCAGTAAGCCAAATTCCGCCGGCAAACCAAGTTCCGGAGACACCCTCTACGACTTGAAGACTTTGGGCACCGAGGTGCAAGCCTATATCTTCCATAACCGCACCCGGGTCTGGTCCCCCAACTTTATCCTGCAGCCCCGCCGCACCGCGTGGAAACCCTTGTCCAACCCCCGGTTGGAGTCCTTAATCAACAAATACTCCCGGTATTACGGCGTGGACCCGTACTTGATCCGGGCGGTGATGCGCCATGAGTCGGGCTTTAACAGCCAGGCGGTCTCTCCCAAGGGCGCCCAGGGCTTGATGCAGCTAATGCCTGGCACTGCCGCGCTCATGGGTGTCCGGGACCCCTTCGATCCGGAGCAGAATATCGCCGGGGGGGTCGGCTATCTGCGGCGCTGCCTGGACCGTTTCGGGAACAATGTCACCCTGGCGGTGGCCGCGTATAATGCCGGCCCGGAGGCCGTGGCCCGCTATTGCAGCATTCCCCCTTACAGCGAAACCCAAGCCTTTGTCCAGAACGTCCTGGGCACCTATGGCTCTCCCGGAGCCAACTATCCCGGGCTGGCTGCCGCCAGAGCCGCGGCGGCCCAGCAGGTCGCCAAAGCCCGCCCCAAGCCTAAAGGGCCGAAGATCATCGAAATCAAGCCCCGGAAGACCAGCCGGCCCCGGACCGCCCAGAATACCCCGGAATAAGATCAACCCCCTTCCCTGCTGAGGGCCGCGGGCCAGTTCTTGATATAGAGGTCCCGCTGCGGAAAGGGGATCTCAATCCCTTCCCTTTGAAAAGCCTCGAAAATGGCGGTATTCAGTTCGTGGGTGGCTGCGTTCCTTTCTCTGGGTTCCGGAGACCCCAAAAACACCCGGATGGTGAAACTCAGGGCGCTGTCGCCGTAGGCTTTGAAAAAGATCGAAGGCGGCGGCTCCCCCAAGACCCGGGGATTGGCCTGGCACACCTCGGTGAGCACCCGGGTCACCCGGCGCACGTCCGCACCGTAGGACACTCCCACCTCCAGGGTCAGCCGCGTGGGCACCCTTCCTAGATGCGTCCAGTTGACAATCTTGCCGGAAAGCAGCTCCGAGTTGGGGATGATGAGCACATAGCGATCATAGGTCTGGAACACGGTGCTCCTGACCCGGATCTCTTTCACCTCGCCCCACTGGCCGTCAATGACCAGGATGTCCCCCACTTTGATGGGCCGCTCAAAGAGCAGGATCAGGCCGGAGATGAAATTATTGACGATGTTCTGCAGGCCGAAGCCGATGCCCACCCCCAGGGCGCCGGCGATGAGGGCCAGATTGGTCAGAGGAAAACCCAGGATATTCAGGGCCACCAGGCCGCCCACAATCAAAATGGCATAATGCAAAGTGGTGGCAATGGTGTATTGGACTCCGGTATCCCAGCCGGTGCGGGGAAAGACCCGGATTTCCATGAAAGCCCGGGACAACCGGGAAAACCAGGACCCCAGATAGAGAGCCAGGGCCGCCGCGGCCAGGGACAGGGGCGTCAGGCGCACAGGACCCAAAGCCGGCCCCCAGTTGAGCCACTGGAAAGCCCAGGCCAGTCTGTGGAGATCCACCCCCCAGACCTTCAGGGCCAGCAGCAGCGCAGACGCGACCAGAAGGGCGGTGATGCCGCTCCGGGTCAGGCGGTGCAGCCTCTCCAGCATCTCCTGCCGCTGGGGATAACGCCGTCCCACCCAACCCGTTTCCGGGTGCAGGAGATAATGGGCCACTGTTACCAGCCCCAGCCACAACAGCCCCAAAAAAATGAGAATCACGGCGGTGAAGGCCCCGGCTTGCGCCAGATAATCCCCCAGATTTTGGAATCCCAACAGGTCGGTGAGGATAATAACTGCCAACAGCAGCAGCACCAGCCCCCGCAGTCCCCGGATTACCCCGGGGCGCTTGAGCCAGGCAGGCCCCGGCAACTCCGGCAGCAGCCTTTCCAGATAATGGCGCCGGAGCAGCAACATGGCTCCCCCCAGCAGGCCGATACGGAAGAGATGGCCCAAGAATTGGCGGCTGGCCGACGTAAACCCCAGAAACCCGGCATTGCCCAGGACCCACGCGCCCAAGAGCAGGTAGAGCAGCAAAAGCTGCAAATAGCGCCGGTAAAAGCGGGCGGTGGCCTCCTCCAAGGGGAGCAGCCCGCCGGCCTTCTTGCCCGCGAAAGCCAGGCGCAGCCAGTGGCGGCCCAGACGCAGCAGCATTAGAGCCACCAGCAGATAGAGGCAGACGCGGCCGGCCGGAACCGCCAACAGTCCCAGGCTCCAACTGGACAGCCACACCCAAAAAATCATGGCCAGCAGCAAGAGATGAGCACTGATGACCTCACCCAGGCTCAAAACGCCCTTCAAGCCCGGTGCCTGGCCTCGGGCTTGCCAGGATGCGAGCAGAGCGGCAGCCGGGTCCCCCACCCGGCGGATGCCCCAAGCCAGCAGGATGAGCAGGGCCAGCAGGCCGATAAGGGGAGCCAGGTGCTCCTGGATAAAACCCCCCAAGGCTCCGGAGGCCCAAAGTTGCCCGAGGCGGCTTAAGAGCCGGGGCGGCAGGTCCCGGAGGGTCTGCCACATCCGCGCCACCTGTTCCCTTAAAGGCACTCTCTCCTGGCGCTTCAGGAGTTCGGCTTTCCAGGCCGCGTCCACATAGGGCTGGAGTTCGCCCTTAACTCCCGCAAGCAGCTGTTTCTCCCCGGTCAGCAGCTGTGATTCCTTCCCCAGGCTTTCCAGTAATTGGCCCGCGATCTGCCGCTGCCCGGCCGCGGCCCGTTGATAGCGTTGATAAGCCTGCTGCAACTCCTTGGAGCGGGACACGGGATGGCGGGTGGCGTGCAACCGGGTCACCACCGCCTGGAGCGCGGCCTGGGAAGCTTCCCGGTCTGTCTGGCTTTTTTTTAAGCTCTCAACTTCCTGGGCCACCGCGTCCAGACGGCTTCCTAACTGTTCCTCCTGGCGGGTGTAGTTCTTCAACGTCTCTTCCGCCTCGCCCAGAGGCAGGCTCTTCACCGCCAGCGAAGCCTTGAGCGCGGCAATCGCGGCCTTCCGTTCCTGGGAATCCTTCTCGGCCTGGGAGGTCTCCTTTTGGGCCGCTGCCGCCCGGGCCTTTAAGGCCCCAGTCTCCTTTTCCAAAGCTTCCGCGGTCTCCGTCAACATCCGGGGCAAGGCCTCCGGCGAGGCCGCGGGTACAGAGATCTTTTCCGCTGCCTGGGGTTTCTCCTGGGCCGCAATAGGGGCCAATCCCCCCCACAGCAGCAGAATCGTCCCAGCCAGTGCCAGGCTCAGCCTGGAAGATAATGCAGGCATGGTGCCTCCTGTTTTTTTCAATACCTGCCAAACCTGCCAAACCCGGGGAAAGTCCAGCCGCAACCGGCAGCTTGCCTGTCACCGGGTTAATCATGCGTGTGCTCAAGATGTCACTGCGCTCTAGATACTATGGGTCTCCGCCATGATTGTCAATGCGGCGGCCGTTGCGGCAATCACGGCCGGGAACACCCCTCCCCCCTTGATGTCTTACCATTACCCACAAGTCTTAATTTGGCGGGAGAGCATTTCTGATTGTGTCCAGATTCTGCCAGGGCTAAATTCTTATGAACCACGGGGTCTTAAGGGTGGGGCGCCTCAAAATCCCCCCAGCCCCCTTGTTCAAAAGGGGAGCAAGAAAGTGCCTGATTTAAGGTATTCTTTGGTGGCGCAGGCTTGCGCAGTTTTTCGGCGCAGCCTGGAAAGGCTGCGCCACGGTTATAAAACTTGTGGGTAAGGATAAGCCTCGAGGTAGAGGGGCCGGTGTTCCGGGCCGGATTTAATCAAAAAATTAATAAAAACCGGGTATTTGGTTTTAGGTTGACAAATAAAAACCCGTTGGCTATCCTCAAATAAGAAACTTAAGAGAGGAGATGTCCCCTTTGATGGACGACCCTGGCAGTAGTAGGGCCGTAAAAAGAACGGGCCGCGCCGGTCATGGCGATCTGGCGCCCCGGACAGGCTTCATGGTGCCGCATTTAGGTTAGGCGTGCGCTTGTGCGCATGCTCTCCTCTATGCCCCCGGTGCAGGCCTGCCCGGGGGTTTCATTTTTCTGCCGTCAGCTACCCAGCCATTACGCCTCCTGCCGTGACGCCGCGCGGCGTCATTTGCCATCGATCTCGAAGATTGGCCTGCCCCCAGGCAATTCCGGGCTGCTCCCGGTTTGCCCGGCTGCCGGCGGCAACGCCTTCTGGTGTAGGAAGAATCAGGTGTCCGCCCGGGAACGCGGCCGCACTCCCTGAGCGCCCGGGCCAAGCTGTCTTTCATTATTTCTGGGCCAAGAACATTAACGCTTGACGATATATATCGACAAATTAACTAGTTACATTATTAACCACCTTAGCTAATAGTTACTATTTGCGCCACCGTTTCCAGAGAGCGGCTTGATGAAAACACCCAAAATTAACCACAAAGGCATCCGCGGCCTGGGCAAGTTCCAGATCCTGGGAGAATATTTCTTCAGCCAGATAAAGGGCCGGCCCATCTATGACTCGGAAGAACGCCGTCTCGGTCATTTGCGGGATCTGGCTATCCGCTGGGAAGGAGAGATCCCCAAGGTTACCGGCATTAAGTATGTCAAAGGCGTGCAGGCCCACATCCCCATCTCCCATATCAAAGAAATAAAGCCCGACAGAATTGTCCTGAAAGTCAAGTTTGCCGATTGCGAATTTATCCCTTTGCAGCCCAATGAAATCTACATGGGCAAATGGCTCATGGACAAGCAGATCATTGACCTCAAAGGTTCCAAAGTCGTGCGGGTTAATGACATCAAACTCTTTTGGATTGCAACTGCGGAAAAGAAATACCTGGTGCCCGCGGCCGTAGATATCGGCCTCCGGGGCTTGGCCCGGCGCCTGGGATTGGAGTTCCTGTTCAAGCGCCGGGAAAACATCCTGGTTTGGTGGCAGTTCATCCAGCATCTCGAAGAAAAGACCGCCAGTCTGACGCTCCGGGGAGAACGGTCCCAACTTGATCAGCTGCACCCCGCGGACCTGGCCGACCTCATCGAGGACCTGGACTACAAAACCCGCACGGAGTTTATCGGGGACCTGGACGTGGAGACCGCGGCCGAGGCCTTTGCCGAGATGGAGCTGGACACCCAGGTGGAAATCCTGGAGCACCTGGACAGCCGCCAGGCCTCCGACATCCTGGAGGAGATGCCGCCGGACGAAGCCGCGGACCTCCTGGGGGAGTTGCCCGAAGAAAAGTCCGATGAGTTGCTCAACCTCATGGAGCCGGAGGAAGCCCAGGAGGTCCGGGAACTGATGGACTACGAGGAAGGCACCGCGGGCGCGCTGATGACCACCGAGTATATCGCCCTCCCCCCGGACCTCACCGTCAATGAGGCCATCTCCCGGCTGCGCCAGCTCGCCGCCGAAGCAGAGACCATTTATTACCTCTATATCCTGGATGACCACCACCGCCTCAGCGGCGTCGTCTCCCTCCGGGAGTTGCTGATCACCGAACCCGTGGCCCGGTTGCAGGACATCATGGTCACCCGCGTCATCCAGGTCCACGCCCACGACGAAGTGGAGGAGGTAGCGGACCTGCTCAATAAATACAGCCTCCTGGCCATTCCGGTGATCAGCGACGATGATGAAAAGATGCTGGGCATCATCACCGTGGACGACGTCCTGGAGATTCTCATCCCCGATCGCAGCAGTTTCGAAACCTTTTCCAACTTCTTCACCAGCAAGCGCGCCTTGAGATGAGGGAAGGCATGCAAATACTTAAATCTCCGGCGCTGCGGCGGCTCTTCCTCTTCCTGGCGATCATGGGGCCGGGCATCATCACCTCCAACGTGGACAACGATGCGGGGGGCATTACCACTTATTCCGTGGCCGGAGCCACGCTGGGCTATAAATGCCTCTGGATCTTCCTCCCCATCATCGTGGCCCTGGTAGTTATCCAGGAGATGTGCACCCGCATGGGTGCGGTCACCGGCAAAGGCCTGGCGGACCTGATCCGGGAGCGCTTCGGCGTCAAGATTACCTTCTACGCCATGTTGGGGCTGCTCTTGGGCAATATGGGCAACATCATGAGTGAATTCGCCGGGGTCGCGGCCAGCATGGAACTCTTCGGGGTGAGCAAGTACATCTCCCTGCCCCTAGCTGCCTTCCTGGTCTGGTGGCTGGTGCTCAGGTGGTCCTACAAAGTGGTGGAACGGGTCTTTCTGGCCGCCTGCCTGGTCTATTTCTGCTATATCTTCTCCGGCTATCTGGCCCATCCCCTTTGGGGGGAGGTGGCAAAAGAACTGGTGGTGCCCAACTTCTCTTTCAACAGCACCTACGTGGTGATCATGGTGGGCATCATCGGCACTACCATCGCCCCCTGGATGCAGTTCTATATTCAATCCGCGGTGGTGGAAAAAGGCATTACCGTCAAGGATTATATCTATACCAAATATGACGTCATCGTGGGCAGCATCATGGTCAACCTGATCGCCGTTTTCATCGTTATTTGCTGCGCGGCCACCTTGCACGTCAAAGGCATCAGAATCGAAACCGCCAAAGAGGCGGCGCTGGGGCTCGCCCCCCTGGCCGGGGCCGGGGCCTCCATCCTCTTTGCCATCGGCCTGTTGAACGCCTCCCTTTTCTCGGCCTCCATCCTGCCCCTGTCCACCGCCTATTTCCTCTGCGAGGCCTTCGGCATCGAAGCGGGCATCGACAAGTCCTGGCGGGAAGCCCCGGCATTTTACTGGCTCTACACCATTTTGATCATCGTCGGCGCGGGCTTGATCCTCGTTCCCAAAATTTCCCTCATCGCGGTGATGTTCTGGTCCCAGGTGATCAACGGGGTGATGCTGCCCTTCGTCCTCATCTTTATGCTCAAACTGGTAAATAATAAGGACCTGATGGGGGAGCACGTCAACGGCCCGGTCTTTAATATCATTTCCTGGGTCACCGTGGCGGTCCTGATCTCCCTGACCGTGCTGATGGTGGTGACCTCCTTTCTCCCGGCCTGAGAAAAGATGGTTTTCCGTTTGCCGTTTTTCTCGCGGCTTTCAATTCAACCCAGCCCCATCACTGTCCCTTGCTCTCCTCATCGCTGTCCCTTCTTGGCGGCCCATGATTTCCGGAGAGTTTAAGAGGATAATATGATATATTTTGTAATTGGAATAAAATTCCTCTCTTCTGCGGAAAACGGAAAACGGAAAAAGCAATATGCGGGCCTTATTAGCATTAGAAGACGGTTTGGTGCTTAAGGGCCGGTCCTTCACCGGCCCCGGGGAATGCGCCGGGGAGGTGGTCTTCAACACCGCCATGACCGGCTACCAGGAGATTCTCACCGATCCCTCCTACAAGGGACAGATCGTCACCATGACCTATCCCCTCATGGGGAACTACGGCGTCAACCCCCAGGACCTGGAGTCCCGGGGCGTGCAGGTGGAGGGCTTCATCGTCAAGGAATATCACTCCCACCCTTCAAACTGGCGGGCCAAGGGCAACCTGGCCGATTATCTTAAAGCCAGCGGCCGGCTGGGGGTGGAGGGCCTGGACACCCGGGCCATCACCAAGCGCCTCCGGGAAGTGGGGGCCATGCGGGGCATCGTCTCCACCGAGGACCTGGACCCCGAGCGCCTGGTGCGCCGGGTCCGGGAGGAAGTCCCGGACATGAACGGCATGGACCTGGTGCCCCTGGTCACCTGCCAGGCCCCTTACTGGTGGGAGGAAGGCGCGGCCCCGGAGGCCCCGGATTATTGCGCGGCTCCGCCCGCTAAAAAAGACCTGGGTGGCACCGGCGTCGGTGGCCCAGGCGTCGGTGGCCCAGGCGTCTCGCCTGCGGTCCCTGGACCCTGCCAGGACCTGGAAGCCCTGTGGAAACAGCGCGCCGGCAAAAAAGTGGTGCTCTACGACTACGGGGTCAAGTTCAACATCATCCGCAGCCTCAAGGCCCGGGGCCTCCACGTGCTGGTGGTGCCCGCGGCCACGCCCGCGGCGGAGATCTTAAAGCTCCACCCCGACGGCATCGTGCTGTCCAACGGCCCCGGCGACCCCGCCGCGGTCACCTACGCCGTCGACAACGTGCGCCAATGCCTGGGCGCGGCGCCCGTGTTCGGCATCTGCCTGGGCCACCAGCTCCTGGGCCTGGCCCTGGGGGGCCGCACCTTTAAACTGAAATTCGGGCACCGGGGGGCCAACCAGCCGGTGAAGAACCTCCTCACCGGCCGGGTGGAGATCACCTCCCAGAACCACGGTTTTGCCGTGGACCTGGAGTCCATCCCCGACCCCGAGGTGGAGCTGACCCACTTCAACCTCAACGACAACACCCTGGAGGGCCTGCGCCACCGCAAAATCAAGGCCTCCTCCGTCCAATACCACCCCGAGGCCTCCCCCGGCCCCCACGACGCGGACTATCTGTTTGATGAGTTTTTGCAGACTGTTGCGGGAGATTGAGCCGGTTAATGTGTTAGATCACTGAGTGATAGTTAAGTTCTCCATAAGTGCTTAATTTTCAGCGTCTTAAGTCCCCCTTGGCAAAGGGGGATTTAGGGGGATTATCGGGTGCCTAATAATCCCCCCTCCCCCCCTTTGGAAAAGGGGGGGTAAATGCCGCGTATTCAATAGCTTTCCCCTCGAATTTAATGGTAAATTGATTTCGAGAGGTAAAACTAGTGAAGACCAAAACTTGCCTGGAAATCCTGCAACAACATCAAGCCGAACTGCGGGAGGCCGGGGTCAAGTCCTTAAAACTCTTCGGCTCCGTGGTTCGGGGAGAAGCACGCGCTGATAGCGACATCGACATTCTGGTGGAATTTTCCAGGCCTATCGGTTTACTGGCCTTTGTGCGCCTGAAGAATCGTCTGGCCGAATTGCTGGGCCGCCCTGTAGACCTGGTTACCCCAGAAGCCTTAAAACCTCCCCTACGCCCTGTTATCCTGCTTGAGGCCCAAAATGCCGGTCAGGGACTGGAAATTTAGATTTCGCAATCTCAGCAAATTAACGGTTATTGGCTCAATAGTTGGGATAGCACTTTCCATTCCTGTTGCTCTATATACTGGAATTGTTTTAGGTGGAACCTTAGGAGGCTCTTTTGGTTGGCAAATAGCTAAAGCTCCGGGTGTGATATTTGGCACTATATTTGGTTTTGTTTTGGTGGCTGGACCGATTATATTAATTGGCACTTTTTTGGGTGGATTTTTCGGTTTTATCTTCGAACGAATAAAGAGTTAATCATGTAGGGTGGGCACTGCCCACCATTCAACCCACTTGCATGGTTATTTCTTGTGAGGGGAGCCAGTGAAGATTGAAGCCAAATTAATTGAAGAGATCATCAATCGCATTTTAGCCGTGACCCCGGCGGAGCGAATCATTATCTTCGGATCGGCTGCCACCGGAAAAATGACCCGGGACAGCGATATCGACCTGCTGGTGCTGAAATCTGCTCCCGGTAATCCCCGCCAGGATAGCGTCAGGGTGCGGCAGGCCTTGATGGGTTTGGGCTATCCTTTCGACATCGTAGTCATGGCCCCGGAGCGTTTCGAGGAAAGCAAAGAGGTCATCGGAGGTATCGCCTATCCGGCCAATAAATACGGGAAAGTGATCTTTGAAGCCGCCTGAACAGGTAAAACAGGAACTGGTCCGGCAGTGGCTAGCCAGAGCCGATGAAGATCTGGAGACGGCAAAATTTCTGTTTGATAGCGAAAGCTATTTTTTTACCGCCATTTGCTTCCACTGCCTGCAAGCTGCTGAAAAATATTTCAAAGCCTTTCTGACCCGGCTGCAAATAGAATTCCCTAAAACCCATGATCTGGGCTTGCTCCTTAGTATTATCGCCTCGGCCGATCCATCTCTGGCCGCGTCTTTGAGCGAAGTCGCAGTCCTGAATCCATACGGAGTGGAAATCCGCTATCCCGGTGATGCTCCGGAGATCACCCGGGAAGACGCCGAAGAAGCAATAGGTCTGGCAACCAGAGTGAAAGAAGCCATTTGTTTGGCGTTGGCAGGCAAGACCTGATACCAGGTTTAATCCTCAGCCGGACCCACGGATGGTCCCTATCTTCCTGGGAGGGCGACAAAATGACCCGCAAAACCTTGCTGATCGTATTTAGCATGTTTGCTCTCTTGCTGGCCCTGTCCGGCGCCGCCCAGACTGCGCCCATCGGTCGTTTCCTGCACATCGAAGGCCAGGTGGACCTGCTCAAGGGCGGGAAGCTCCCCGCGGTGCCGGCCAGGCTCACGGACCCTGTGGAAGCCAAGGACGTAATCCGCACCAAGTCCCGGTCCCGGGCCCAGGTGCTCTTCGTGGACGACACCATCCTCACCCTGGCCCCGGAGACCAAGATCGCGGTGGCGGATTATTTCTACGACGGCCCCCGGGGTCTGCGCCGGGTCCTCCTCCAGGTCTTCTGGGGCCTGGCCCAAACCGCGGTCAAGCAAGTCCTGAGGATGGAGCAGCCGGACTTTATGATGCAGACCCAGACCGCGATCATCGGCGTCAGGGGCACGGAGTGGTACACCCTGATCCTGCCCAACTCCACCAATGTCTATAATATCCGGGGGCTCCTGGAGCTGACTTCCAGCAATCCCGGCGTCCCCGGCAGCCTCCTGCTCCCGGCCGGGAAATTCAGCGTCATCCGCCGGGGTCAGGCCCCTGGCCCGGCCCAGGACCTCACCCCGGAAATTCTCACCCTGCTCCTGCGGATGATGCAGACCGGCCCCGGGGAGATGCCCCCGGGCCTCTCCGGCAAGCCCGGGCTGGTCCCCGGGGTCGCGCCCCCCAAGCTGCCGGAAGCGGTGACCCCGCCCTACGCGCCCACCCTGACCCCGCCGGCGGCGCACCCTAAGAGCGGCACACCCGGCAGCCGTTGACCGCTGGCACCGGCACAACTAAAAATTATGCGGGGGGAGGAGGGGCGGGGTACTGGAGGGCGGGCGTCCTCGCCCGCCTCGTTAATCCGCCCAGGCTGGAAAGCTGTACCACCAGTTTTCTTGGTGGCGCAGCCGTCCCGCCGGCGCTAAATCGGGCGGGCGAGACGCCCGCCCCTTGTTCGAGATTTAATCCGAAAACCCCTCCCTAGGCGTTGAAATCATTCCGTAAAAACGATATGAAAAGGTATGCCCAAACGCACTGACATCAAAAAAATACTGATCATCGGGTCCGGGCCCATCATCATCTCCCAGGCCTGCGAATTCGACTATTCCGGCACCCAGGCCTGCAAGGCCCTCCGGGAAGAGGGCTACGAAGTAGTCCTCATCAACTCCAACCCCGCCACCATCATGACTGACCCGGAAATGGCCGACCGCACCTATATCGAGCCCATCACCCCGAAGATGGTCTGCCAGGTCATTGAACGGGAGCGTCCCGACGCCATCCTCCCCACCCTGGGCGGCCAGACCGGGCTGAATTGCGCCATCGCCGTGGCCGAAACCGGCATTTTGGAGAGGTTGGGGGTGGAGATGATCGGGGCCAACCCCCAGGTTATCAAAAAGGCGGAAGACCGGGAATTATTCCGGGACGCCATGACCAAAATCGGCCTGCGCGTGCCCCGGAGCGCCATTGTCCGCACCCTGGAAGAGGCCGTGACCGCGGCCCCGGCCATCGGCTATCCCATCATCGTCCGCCCCAGTTTCACCCTGGGGGGCACGGGAGGCGGCATCGCCTATAATCAGGAGGACCTGAAGGACCTGGCCTCCCAGGGCCTGGAAGCCAGCATGATCACCGAGGTCATGCTGGAGGAGTCGGTGGTGGGCTGGAAGGAATTCGAGCTGGAGGTGATGCGGGACTTCGCGGACAACGTGGTCATCATCTGCTCCATCGAAAACGTGGACGCCATGGGGGTGCACACCGGCGACTCCATCACCGTGGCCCCGGCCCAGACCCTCACGGACCGGGAATACCAGATGATGCGGGACGCGGCCCTGGCCATCATGCGGGAAATCGGCGTGGAAACCGGGGGGTCCAACATCCAGTTCGCCATCAATCCCCAAACCGGCGAGATGGTGATCATCGAAATGAATCCCCGGGTGTCCCGCTCCTCGGCCCTGGCTTCCAAGGCCACGGGCTTCCCCATCGCCAAGATCGCGGCCAAATTGGCCGTGGGCTTCACCCTGGATGAGATCAAAAACGACATTACCCGGGAGACCTATGCCTCCTTCGAGCCCACCATCGACTACTGCGTAGTTAAGATTCCCCGTTGGGCCTTTGAGAAATTCCCCGGGGCCCAGGATTCCCTGACCACGGCCATGAAGTCGGTGGGAGAGGTGATGGCCATCGGCCGCACCTTCAAGGAGGCGCTGCAAAAGGGCATCCGTTCCCTGGAGATCTCCCGCTTCGGCCTGGGTGCGGACGGCCGGGACCTGCCGGAAATTTCCCCCGAGGAACTCTCCGCCAAGCTGCGCATCCCCAATTCCCAGCGCCTTTTCTATTTACGCCAAGCCTTCCGCCAGGGAATGACGGTGGCTGAAGTTTATGAGCTTACCGCCATCGACCCCTGGTTTCTCCACCAGATGCAGGACCTGGTGGCCTTCACCGCGGACCTGGCTGCTTTTGGGGAGATCCTCCGCCAGGGGCGGGGCCAGGACCAGTTGGAGGAGATGCTGCGCCGGGCCAAGGAATACGGTTTCTCCGATGTGCAGCTGGGCCAGATCTGGGGCGGCGGCGAAGAACATCTGGCGGCCATGCGCCGGGAGCACGCGGTCACCCCGGTCTACAAGCTGGTGGACACCTGCGCCGCGGAGTTCGAGGCCTATACCCCCTATTTCTACTCCACCTACGAATGGGAGGACGAAGTCAGGAAGACTCACAGGGACAAGGTGATGATCCTGGGGGGCGGCCCCAACCGTATCGGCCAGGGCATCGAGTTCGACTACTGCTGCTGCCAGGCCTCTTTTGCCCTGAGGGAAATGGGCGTCGAGTCCATCATGGTCAACTCCAACCCTGAGACCGTGTCCACGGACTACGACACCTCGGACAAGCTCTATTTCGAGCCCCTGACCCGGGAAGACGTGCTGCACATCGCGGCCGCGGAAAACCCCAAGGGCCTCATCCTCCAGTTCGGGGGCCAGACCCCCCTGAACCTGGCCGTGCCCCTGGGCCGGGCCGGAGTCCACATCCTGGGCACCTCGGCCACCGCCATCGACCGGGCCGAAGACCGCAAGCTTTTCCAGCAGCTTTTGCAGAAGCTGGGCCTCCGGCAGCCTCCCAACGACACGGTGCGCACCGTGGAGCAAGCCCTGGAGGTGGCCCACCGCATCACCTATCCCGTATTAGTGCGGCCTTCCTACGTCCTGGGGGGCCGGGCCATGCAGATCGTGGCCGACGACAAAGCCCTGGTGAACTTCATGAACTGGGCCCTGGAGGCCTCTCCCGAACACCCCATCCTCATCGACAAGTTCCTGGAGGACGCGGTGGAGGTGGACGTGGACGCCATCTGCGACGGCAAGCGCACGGTCATCGGCGGCATCATGGAGCACATCGAAGAAGCGGGCGTCCACTCCGGGGATTCCGCCTGCGTGCTGCCGCCTTATTCCTTGTCCAGGCTCATCCAGGAGGAAATCAAGCGCCAGACCCGGGCCCTGGCCGAAGAATTGGGGGTCATCGGCCTGATGAATATCCAGTTCGCGGTGAAAGACGGGCAGGTCTTCGTCCTGGAGGTCAACCCCCGGGCCTCCCGCACCGTGCCCTTTGTCAGCAAGGCCACCGGCGTGTCCCTGGCCAAGCTGGCCACCAAAGTGATGCTGGGCCGCACCCTGGAAGAGCTGGGCTTCACCAAGGAAATCGAGCCCCCCTATTTTGCCGTGAAGGAATCGGTCTTTCCCTTCCGGCGCTTCCCCGGGGTGGACCCCATGCTGGGCCCGGAGATGCGCTCCACCGGCGAAGTCATGGGCCTGGACGGGGATTTCGGCCTGGCCTTTGCCAAGTCGCAGTTGGCCGCGGGCCAAATCCTGCCTTTGGAGGGCGGGGTGCTCTTCAGCGTCAAGGACCCGGACAAGGCCGCCACCCTGCCCCTGGCCCGGGGCTTCGCGGAAGAGGGCTTCAACCTTTACGCCACCGCGGGCACCGCCGCCTACCTCCAGGACCAAGGCTTGCAAGTCACCCAGGTCCATAAGATCCGGGAAGGCCGCCCCCATATCATCGACTTTATCAAGAACCAGGAGATTCACCTCCTGGTCAACACCCCCGAGGGCCGCTACACCCCCGCGGACTCCTACTCCATCCGCCGCGCCGCCCTGGAATACAACATCCCCTACACCACCACCATCGCTGCGGCCCGGGCCACCCTGGACGCCATCAAAGCCATGAAACGGGGCAAACTGGAAGTAAAGAGCCTCCAGGAGCACCATCAGGGCGTGGGGAAATGATTTTGAGGGGAGGGCTGGGAGACCTGTTACAATCCCTCCCCTCAAACTCCCCTCCCAACCCCCGCATATTGGTTGTGAAGATTTGACAGACTGAAAGCAAGTAGGGTGGGCATCGCCCACCATTTTTCCTACGACCATCCCTATTTGTAGTATAATGGATCAGGATGCCAACGATATTCAGGACCGGTCCATATCGTTTCTTTTTTTATGCTACTGATCGGGATGAGCCGCCCCATATCCACGTTGAGCGGGAAGATAAGCTGGCCAAGTTCTGGCTCGATCCCATTCGTTTACAATATAGCTTCGGTTTTAGTCGTGTAGAGATTCGCCGTATTGAAGGAATCGTTCGAGAACGACACAAGCAAATAATGGAGGCGTGGCATGCCTACTTCCGCGGTTGAATTACAAATCCCGAATGCGGAAAATGTGACCGTCACGGAGGACACCCTGACGGTGGAACTCAGCGATGGCCGGACCCTTTCCGTGCCGCTGGCCTGGTTCCCCAGACTATCCCATGCCACCCTGCAAGAGCGCCATAACTGGCGGCTCATCGGCAAGGGACATGGCATACATTGGGAAGACTTGGATGAAGATATCAGCGTTGAGGGCTTACTGGCCGGCAAGCCTTCCGGAGAGAGCCAAACTTCGTTTAAGAAGTGGTTAGAATCACGTGGCATGTAAGGCGGGAAAGCGGAGCGCATCCCGCCTTCGGTTAGTCCCCAATGGCCGCGGTAGACATTTCACTTTCACGCTTTTTGGTTTGACTATATTAATGGAGAATTCCAATGTCAAAAGGACTAGATTTTGTGGCAGATTGGATTTGGTAGATAAGAGATATAGTACCTCCATTCTGCGTTGAAATTGTTTTAAGCGATAATAGAAGCAGATATTTTCTGCATTCTGTAAGCGGAAGGGACGATGAAACCAATTCTGTGGTGATCAGAATTTGGGATTTAAGAGCTTTTTCTCCGCAAGAAATTGAGGATTTAAAAAGTCGGATCAGCCGAATAAAAAGTAGATCGGAATTAAACAATGAGAGAGAAGTCCACCCAAAGTTAGATTGGGCAAATCTTCGTCTGAAAAATATTGATCAAATTTCCTATTGTATCGAATGGCATGATCGATTATGGCCAGAGGGAAATAGGCCAAAGATGGGTTTTTAATTATTCGATTGATGGGCGAACACAAGGTTCGCCCCTACGGAAGAAAATGTTATTATTAACGAAGAATTAGCATCTATTAATTGGGGAGAACTAGCCATGAACCTGCGCGAAGAAATTATCAAAAACCTCGATAGCCTCTCTGAGGATGCGCTGGAAGGTGTCCTGGAATACATCCGTTTTATTAAAGAACCGGAAGAAGTAGAGCCGGATGCGGAAGAACTTAAAGCTATTGCCGAAGGAGAAGAAGCTTACGCCAAAGGCGATTATGTCAATTGGCGGGATGTAAAGACCGATGCCATATAAGGTTATCCTGACCCGGCCAGCCTTGAAAGTTTATCAAAAGCTGACCTATAAACTCAGGGCCGCCCTGGACCGCTGCATCATCGAATTGGAAGATAGTCCGAAATATGGCCCTGATATAGAACGACTCAAAGGCAAACCGCAGCATTTTAGGTATCAGGTAGGTGGCTAGCGAATTACCTACAAGGTGGATGAGGTTCTTAGTGAAGTCAGGATTTATGCCATCCGCCCCCGGGGAGACGTGTATAAACGTGGTCATTAACCTTCTCCTTAGTCCCCAGCTCCTTCATGGTATGCCATAAAAAGCACAGGCTTTGCCACGCAAATGCTCCCCCTCCCCCACCGCCTCGAACAAGTAGCCACCCTCCGCACCGTCCTGGCCCGGAATAAGGACAATTTGATCCGGGCGGCGCTTTTGGATTGCGCCTTTACTTACCGGGAATCGGCCCTGGAGGTGGCCACGGTCCAGGACCGGCTGGCCGGGTTCCCGGACATGGCCGCGACTTTTGCCCCCCGGGTGCCTCTGGCCGGCCCCGGCCAGGAAGTGGCCCTGATCCTCCCCTATAACGGCAGCGCCTGGCTCAACACTGCGATTGTCTCCATTTATCTGGTGGGCAACCGGGTGCGGGTGAAATTCGCGTCCCGGGGCTCCCATATCGCCAAACTCACGGAGAGCTTATATCGCCCCATTTTCGGGGAGGCCATCGCTTTTGACTACTCTTCCGGCAAAGATTTTATCCGCCGGTCTCTGAAAGACCCGAATATCCCGGCCATTGTCATGTTCGGCTCCGACCGCCATGCCCTGGGGCATGAAAAAGCGGTGCGGGCCCATAAGAAGAAGTTTGTCTTTGAAGGCCCCGGCAAAGACCCCTTCATCGTTTTGGCCGACGCCGACCTGGAACAGGCCACGGCCGAACTGGCCTTTGCCAAGTATCTTTATGCCGGGCAGACCTGCACCGCGCCGGAGCGCATTTACGTGCAGGAGCAGGTTTACGACGACTTTGTGGGCCTATTTCTGGAAAAGAGCCGGAGGGTGCGTCTGGGCGATCCCGGGGACCCGGCCACGGAAATGGGACCGGTGATCAGCCTCGAGGCCATCAGAGGCATCAAGGCGCAGCTTAAGGACGCGGTGGCCAGAGGCGCCCGCGTCGCCCTGGGGGGAAACATCCGGGGCCATCTGGTGCCCCCCACCGTGGTGCTGGAGGCCACTCAGGAGATGCTGGGGAGGCAGGATGAGACCTTCGGCCCGGTGGCCTTTCTGGCCAGGTTTAGTAAGACCGAAGAAGTAATCAGGCTGGCCCGGGACAACCGCTATGGGCTGCGGGCCACCATCTACGGGCAGAAAGAGGGCGAGACCGTGTACCAGGCCCTCATCGGCCAGCCCTATTGCCACCCGGTGCCGGAGTTCCAATTTGGCGTTTTCGGCACCATTTCCGTGAACGAGCCCCGTTCCCAATCCTGGGTGGGCGCGTTCGTCTCCAAACCCGTGGGCGGCTATGGCTATTCCGGCTGGATTTGGGAGCCCCAGGGCGACACCCTGGTGCTGAAACAGGGTCCTAAACTCCTGAGCCTGGAGACGTCCCGGGAGCCGGATTAAGCGGGCCGCGCCAATATCGCGGCTCTTGCAAATTTTTTAATTTGCGGGCATAATTAAATGGAGCACAGGCAGGGTGCCTGTGCTGCCTTATTTTTCGGTGCAGACTATAACCCATTTCAAAATCTTTTTTTCTGTCATCCTGAACGCAGCGAAGGATCTCATCGCTTCGAAAATCCGAGATTCTTCGCCTCGCTCAGAATGACAATTCAGGGTAACTTGAAGGTTTAAAATGGCTTATAAGCCTGCGGCTACCAAAAAGTTGTAATTCGTGTTAATTTAACCAGGTGCTAATAAATCTGCCAAGCTTGCCGCCGGGCCGATGACTATTAAGCAAAACACAAAACAGCAAACGGCGAACCCAGGAGCCGACCGCCCCCGGGAGCACTGCGGCATCTTCGGCATTTACGGCCATCCGGACGCGGCCCGGCTCACCTACTTCGGCCTTTACGCCTTGCAGCACCGGGGCCAGGAGTCCTGCGGCATCGTCAGCAGCGACGGCTGCCGGGTGCGCCAGCAACGGGGCTTGGGTCTGGTGTCCGAAGTCTTCGACCCCCAGGTCCTGGACCAGCTCCCGGGACACCTGGCTATCGGTCACGTCCGCTACTCCACCACCGGCTCCACGCTGCTCGTCAATGCCCAGCCCTTTGTGGTGCAGCACGGCGGCCAGAGCCTGGCCATCGGCCATAACGGCACCCTGACCAACGCCCGGGAAATCCGCCGCAGCCTGGAAGAAGGGGGCTCCATCTTCCAGTCCACCATGGACACCGAGGTCATCGTCCACCTCATGGCCCGGCACCGGGGCGCGGACACGGTGGAATCCTTGATCAACGCCCTGGAACACGTCCGGGGCTCCTATTCCCTGGTCCTGGCCACCGCGGACAAGGTCATCGCCGCCCGGGACCCCCACGGGTTCCGGCCTTTGAGCCTGGGGCAGTTAAACGGCGCCTGGGTGGTGGCTTCCGAGACCTGCGCCCTCGACCTGGTGCAGGCGGACTTCTGGCGGGACGTGGAACCCGGGGAAATCGTAGTTCTGGACGCGGCCGGCCTCCATTTCTATAAGCCTTTCCCGGCTCTGCCCCCACGGTTCTGTATCTTCGAGTACATCTACTTTGCCCGGCCCGACAGCCAGGTCTATGGACAGAGCGTCTATCTGGTGCGCAAGCGCCTGGGCGCGGCCCTGGTCCAGGAGCACCCCGTGCAGGCCGACCTGGTCATGCCGTTTCCCGACTCCGGTATTTACGCGGCCCTGGGGTATGCGGAAGCCAGCAACCTGCCCTTCGAATTCGGGGTCATCCGCAACCATTACGTGGGCCGCACCTTTATCCAGCCCTCCCAGACCATGCGGGATTTTTCCGTGAAGGTGAAACTCAATCCGGTCCGGGAGATCCTCAAAGGCAAACGGGTGGTCGTAGTGGAAGACTCCATCATCCGGGGCACCACTACCCGCTCCCGGATCAAGTCCCTGCGGGAGGCCGGGGCCAAAGAGGTGAGCCTCCTGGTAAGCTGCCCCCCCACCCGCTTCCCCTGCTACTACGGCATCGATTTCTCCAGCAAAGGCGAGCTCATCGCCTCCCAGCAGGAGATCGAGCAGATCCGTGCATTCCTGGGGCTGGATTACCTGGGCTACCTCAGTCTGGACGGCATGGTGGCCGCCACCCGGATGAACCACGACACCTTCTGCCTCTCCTGCTTCTCCGGGGATTACCCCGTAACCCTGGGCAAAGATTTTTCCAAGACCTGCTTCGAAGACGACGTCTGTGCCCCCGGCCCCATCGAGGCCGAGGTGGTTTGTGAAAAAGGTGAGCAGTGAGCAGCAAAAGACTCTTGGGGACCATTCATTTCCACTGCTAACTGCTTACTGCTCACTGCTTACTGACTTATGCGCATCGGCGTCATTTCCGACACTCACGGTCTGCTGCGCCCCCAGGCGGTGGACGCCCTGCAGGGGGTCGACCTGATAATTCATGCCGGCGATGTCGGCTCTCAGGAAATCCTGGATAATTTGGGAGAGATCGCTCCGGTGTGGGCAGTGCGGGGGAACACCGACCGGGGCGAATGGGCCAGGCGTTTACCTCTTTCCGAAATGGTAGCGGCGGGAGAAGTCCAACTCTACCTCCTCCACGACCTCCATACCCTGGACCTGGAGCCCCAAGCCGCGGGGTTCGCGGCCGTCATCTTCGGCCATTCCCACCGCCCGCACCTGGAGAAGAAAAACGGCGTCCTATATCTCAACCCCGGTTCAGCCGGTCCCCGCCGCTTTACCCTGCCGGTCACCCTGGCCTTGCTGCAGGTGCAAGGTCAAACCCTGCAAACGGAATTTGTCACCCTGACGGTCTAACCAAGTCGTCAAATCCCATAACTATCGCTTCCGGGATCATTCCAAAAGTTCATCGAATTTTTGCGGCTGCCTGTAGCATCGGCGCTTCGGTCTTGTTACCTTTTGCATGTACGCCACTAAAATCAAGTAGCCTTGGAGGCGGCCATGAAATATCTGCTGGCCTTGATGCTGGCTCTGGCCTTCACGGGGGAAGCCCAGGGGAAAATAGTCACCAAAAACGTGGAATACCGGCAGGATGGCACGCTCCTGGAAGGTTACCTGGCTTATGACGATGTAGCACGGCTTCACCAACCCCGACGCGGGCCACGACAAATCCCGGGGTGTGGCCTACAATGCCAAGGCCGCAGCCCGCTCCTGGAAACACATGCAACTTTTCTTCCAGGAAATTTTCGCCCGGGGCCATTAACTCTGCCGCGCCATTTTTGCTCAAAGGTCATATAGGGCTTAAGGCCGGGGTTCAAGATTCCGGGGGGCAGCCATAAAAACCTTGACAGAATTAACCGCACAGGTTCAAGTTTCCTGCAGGGGAGCCGATTAACTGGTATGAGGCTTGAAGACGGGGGTGGAGACTGCCGACCCCCTAAAGCCGCGTCTGCAGCTAGATTTAGGGAAAGGTTGGTCATGGGACAGGATCGCCGGAAACGCACCAGGGTTGATTGTAAGTTTGGGACTATAGTCACCGTCGATAATCAAGAAGTCAAAGTAAATAGCCACAATCTCAGTCTCAAAGGCATGCTCTGCAGCACGGACAGCATTTTCCAAGCAGATCAGCTCTGTAAGGTGACTTTTAACCTCACCCAGGAAAGCGAAGGAGAACTCATCCAAGCCACGGTACACGGCCGCATCATCCGCACCAATCCCATAGAAACCGCCATCGAATTCACCCTCATGGACGCAGAAAGCTTTTTTCATCTGAAAAACATCGTCGAATCCCATTCACAAGAGCCGGAAAGGATCGCCCGGGAACTGCTCACGGCCGCGTTTTTGCCGCCTGTTAAATGATGTAAAAAAATACTCGCCAGCCCCGGTGACGCACAGGCGAGACGCCTGTGCCACCAATTTAACCTCTCTATAACTGCGTCTTTCTTTGCGCCTTCGCGCCTTTGCGTGAGGCAAATCTTTTCAAACCAATCTTTGAGAGGAAGAAAAGCGATGAGGCTTTCCCGGATGACCGTGTGGTTACTGGCGTTGCTGGTGCCGCTCTTCCTTGGCGGCGACTCCTGGGCGCAACCGCAACGCCGGAGGCCGCCCCTGCAAGGGACCTTCAATAAGACCGTAACCGGGAAAAGAGGCAGATCGGCCTCCGCCACCGGCACCCGCGCGGTGAAGCAGGGCAGCGCTACGAGCAGCGGCGCGGTGACCGGCCCCCGGGGCAAATCGGCCTCGATGCACAGCAGTTCCTCGGTCACCACCTCCCCCCGCACCGGTAAGACCGCCACCGGCCAAAGCACCATCACCGGCCCCCGGGGCGGGACCACCACCATGTCGGGCACGGCCAATAAAAAGGGCAATACGGTGACCGGCTCCGGGGATGTCACCGGGCCCCAGGGCCGCACGGCTCATGGTGAGGGTACGGCCACCAAGCAGGATGGGACGGTTTCCGGGAGCGGCACCGTCACCACCTCCGGCGGCAAACAGGCCACCGTCTCGGGCAGCGGCAGTAAAGAGTCCGGCAGTGCGAGCGCGGAGAGCAACAAGGGCACTTCCACGGCTACCTGGGACCAGCAATCAGTCACAGTGCAGGGCCCCGGGGGCCACTCCGCCACCCATGAGCGGAAGTAATTAATAAAAAGCTTTTTCCGTTTTCCCAGGCTTTTGCAAAAGTCTTTTTCTCTGCGTCTCCTCTCTCTGCGCTCTCTGCGCCTCTGTCCTGAAAAGTCCCGGGCGGTGGCACAGGCTTTCCAGCCTGCGCCATTACGGGGCGGGCGAGGACGCCCGCCCCTACGTTCCCTTTTCATGCTTTACGGGTGGGCCATACGGCCCATGGATAACTGCTTCGAAAAGTTCTTATCAGTGGCGCAGGCTTTCCAGCCTGCGCCCTTACGGGGCAGGCGAGGACGCCCGCCCCTACGATCATTTTCATGATTTACGGGTGGGCCTTAGCCCCATGAATGACTGGGGGAAAAAAAAGGAAAATTCACCGCGGCGACGCAGAGGACGCAGATAATTCGCGGAGGGTTTTTACGATTAAATAAGCATTTTGCAAAAGGCTCGTTTTGGGTTTTGGGTTTTTCGTTTTCCGTCAAAAGACTCTTCCAATAAAAAGGGGCGAAGCCATGTGGCCCCGCCCCTTCTCTGCCATTAATCTCTCTTCTCTTTAGATCTTCACCAGGCCTGCGGCCATTTTGCCGGCCATGACCGTGTTTTTCATGAGCATGGTGATGGTCATGGGGCCGACGCCGCCGGGCACCGGGGTAATGAAGGAAGCCTTTTCCTTCACGGCGTCGAAATCCACGTCACCCGCCAGGATGGCCTTGCCGGTCTTCTCGCTGATACCGATGCGGTTGACGCCCACGTCGATGACACACGCCCCTTCTTTGACCCAGTCGCCCTGTACGTACTTGGGCACGCCCGCGGCCACCACCAGGATGTCGGCCCGGCGGCAGTGCTCAATGAGCTTGTCTTTGGGGGTGCCGGTATGCACACAGGTAACAGTGGCATTGGCTCCCTGTTTCTTCTGGATCATGATGGCCACCATGGGTTTGCCCACGATATTGGAACGGCCCACCACCACCACTTCCTTGCCCTTGGGGTCGCCGTAGGCCCGGTAGATCAGCTCCTGGCAGCCCGCGGGGGTGCAGGGCAGAAAGACGTAGTTGCCGATCAAAATGCGGCCCACGTTCACGGGATGGAAGGCATCCACGTCCTTGTTGGGGTCGATGGCCAACAAGACCTTGTTGGCGTCAATGCCCTTGGGCAAAGGCAATTGAATGAGGATACCGTGAATCTTGGGGTCTTTATTATATTTATCGATCAGGGCCAGGAGGGCCGATTCCGAGATATCCGCGGGCTGGTTGTCCTGGACGGAATAAAATCCCAGCTCATGGGAAGTTTTCTGTTTGGCGGTGACGTAGCTGACGGACGCGGGATTCTCGCCCACCAGGATGGTGACCAGGCCAGGGGTGACGCCGTGTTTGGCTTTGAGTTCATTAACCTCTTGTTTCAATTCCTCACGAATCTGGGCGGCAACCTCGGCCCCCTTGATTAACGTCGCAGCCATCTGGATGGCCTCCTTTACTTGTGATTTTTTTCTTTTATTACCACTATTTTTTCCCTAGCGTCAATCTAAAAATTCATGAATCTGCGTTCATCAGCGTTTATCGGCGGTTAAATAATAAACCGCGGAGGGACGCAGATATACGCCGATTTTGCTTCCCGTCCTTTCTGGACTCTGGGCCTCCCGTCCTCTTTCCTTCCATTAGTTTTTGCAGTAAAATATAATATTAAAAATCATCTGGAGTGGAAGTTCGTGGCTTTGATTGTACAAAAATATGGCGGCACCTCGGTGGCCAATCCCGACCGCATCGCCAATGTGGCCAACCGGGTGGTCAAGAATTGGCGGGATGGCAATAAAATGGTGGTGGTCCTGTCGGCCATGGCCGGGGAAACCGACCGCCTCATCAATCTGGCGAAAGAAATGGCCGACGACCCGGACCCCCGGGAGTTGGACGTCCTGCTGGCCACCGGCGAGCAGGCCACGGTCTCTCTCTTCAGCATGTTTCTCCGGGGCCAGGGCGTGCCTGCGGCCTCTCTTCTGAGCCATCAGGCCCACATTTATACGGACCGCAGCTATGGCCGGGCCCGGATCATCGGCATCGACACGGCCCGCATCCGGGAGGAGTTGAAAAAGGGCCGGGTGGTCACGGTGGCCGGGTTCCAGGGTGTGGATGAGATGGGCAATATCACCACCCTGGGCCGGGGCGGCTCGGACACCACCGCGGTAGCCATTGCCGCGGCCCTGAAGGCCGATCTCTGTGAGATTTACACGGACGTGGACGGAGTCTACACCACCGATCCCCGCATCTACGATAAAGCCCGGCGGCTGGACCGCATCTCCTATGACGAGATGCTGGAAATGGCCTCCCTGGGCGCCAAAGTCCTGGAGATCCGCTCCGTGGGCTTTGCCAAGCGTTATAACGTACCCCTGGCGGTGCGCTCCACTTTTACCGACCATCCTGGAACTCTGGTAACCGCGGAGGATGAAGAAATGGAAGCAATTGCGGTATCCGGCGTAGCCTTCAGCAAGAATGACGCCCGGGTCACCATTACTCGCGTACCTGACCGCCCCGGCATCGCCGTGCGTCTCTTTAACCCGGTGGCAAAAGCCAATATCGTCGTGGATATGATCATCCAGAACACCAGCATTGACGGCTTGACCGACCTGACTTTCACGGTGCCCAAGGGTGACTTGAAAAAGACCATGCAGTTGATGAAGCCGGTGACCAAGGAGATCGGCGCCCAGCAGGTCCTCAGTGACGAGAGTATCGCCAAAGTCTCCATTATCGGCGTGGGCATGCGCAACAACGCCGGGGTGGCGGCCCGGATGTTCGACGCCCTGGCCGCGGCCGGCATCAATATTTTGATGATCAGCACTTCGGAAATCAAAATTTCCTGCGTCATTGAAGACAAATACGGGGAACTGGCGGTGCGGGTGCTCCACGACGCGTTCGGCCTGGACCAGCCGCCCCCGAAGAATAAATAGTTCAAAGTTCAAGGTTCAAGGTTCAAAGTTGTGGTTCTTGGTCCCGGAATTTTATTCTGTCCTGAAAAGTTCCAAGCGGTAGCACAGGCTTTCCAGCCTGTGCGGATTAGCGGGCGGGCGAGACGCCCGCTCCTACGCCTTTTCATGATTTACGGGTGAGCCAACGGCCCATGAGCAAATGCTCCGAAAGTGGTAATTGCGCAGGCTTGAAAGCCTGCGCCACCGGTACTTTCATGATTTTGGATGAGCCAACGGCTCATGAACGGCTCGCTCCCAAGTGGTATTTGTGGACGAGGTTATTAACCTTGAACTTTGAACCTTGAACTTTGAACGAGGATTATTATGCGCCAGGTAAAAATCTACGACACTACCCTCCGGGATGGCACCCAGGCCGAATACTTCAGCCTTTCCCTGCCGGACAAGGTCCGTATTGCCAAGAAGCTGGCGCAGATCGGCATTCCTTACCTGGAAGGCGGCTGGCCCGGCTCCAACCCCAAGGACAAGGAGTTCTTCGCCGACATCCATAATTACAACCTCGGGCAAAGCCGCATCGCCGCGTTCGGCAGCACCCACCACAAGGACCGGCCGCCGGAGTCCGACCCGGTCTTTCAGGAACTGCTGCTGGCCCGGGCCCCGGTGGTGACCATCTTCGGCAAGTCCTCGGTCTTCCAGGTAACGGAGATTCTGCAGACCACCAAGGAACGGAACCTGGAGCTGATCACCAATTCCCTGTCTTACGTCAAGCCCCGGGTGGAGGAACTCTTTTACGACGCCGAGCATTTCTTCGACGGCTTCAAGGACGACCGGGACTACGCGCTCAAGACCCTGGAGGCCGCGGTCCAGGGCGGCGCCAATTGCCTGGTGCTCTGCGACACCAACGGCGGCACCCTGGTCTCGGAGCTCACTGCCATCATCAAGGCCGTGCAGAAGCGCTTTAAGGACGTGCCCCTGGGCATCCACGCCCACAACGACTCCGAGCTGGCCGTGGCCAACAGCATCGCCGCGGTGGAACTGGGCTGCGTCCAGGTGCAGGGCACCATGAACGGCTTCGGGGAGCGCTGCGGCAACGCCAATCTCTGCTCCATCATCCCGGCCCTCAAACTCAAGCTGGGGGTGGATTGCCTCAGCGATGAGAATCTCAAGCGCCTCACCGAGGTGGCCCGTTTCATTTACGAGGTGGCCAATGTGGGCCCCAACCGCTACCAGCCCTACGTGGGCCTCAGCGCCTTTGCCCACAAGGGCGGCATCCACGCCGCCGCGGTGAAGCGCAACCCCAAGGCCTATGAACACATCAACCCTGAGATCGTGGGCAATGTCCGCCATATCCCGGTCTCCGACCTCTCGGGCAAGGGCAGCATCTTCCTCAAGGCCAAAGAACTGGGGCTGGAACCTGCGGCCCACGACCGGGACGTGCAGTTCGCCCTGGAAAAGATCCAGGAACTGGACCTGAAGCTGCCCCCCCGGTCCACCGAGGCCCTGGGCACCATCCTGGAGAAGGTCAAGGACCTGGAATCCGAAGGCTACCAGTTCGAGATCGCCGAAGCCTCCCTGGAGCTGCTGCTCCGGGCCGCGCTGGGGCAATACAAGGAATACTTCCGTCTGGTGAGCTACCGGGTGGTGGACCAGAAGGGGGGCGAGGACAACGGCCCGGTCCCCGAAGCCACCATCCGGGTGAAGGTGGGGCCCCATGAAGTGCACACCGCGGCCCTGGGCAACGGCCCGGTGAACGCCCTGTTCAAGGCGCTGCTCAAGGCCCTGGTGCGCTTCTACCCGCGGCTCGCGGAGATGCGCCTGGAGGACTACAAGGTGCGGGTGCTGCCCGGCACCGGCTCCACCGACGCCAAGGTGCGGGTCCTCATCGAGTCCCGGGACGCCCACGACAGTTGGGGCACGGTGGGGGTCTCCTTCGACATCATCGAGGCCTCCTGGCAGGCCCTGGTGGACAGCATCAACTTTAAGCTTTTCAAGGACGAGCAGCGGGCGAAGTAGTTTTTAGTTTTTAGTTGGTGGCGCAGGCTTTCCAGCCTGCGCAAAAGACTTTCATTGCAGTCATTCATGGTCCTCCGGCCCACCCATAAAGCATGAAAAAAATCGTAGGCGCGGGCGTCCTCGCCCGCCCGGTATCCGCACAGGCTGGAAAGCCTGTGCTACCGCCCGGAACAGATTCATAAGGTTCCCTAAATCGCTTATGCCTCGATTCAGCCGCTCCCAACAGGGTGTCATCCTCCTTTTGGGCGCGGCTCTGTTGTTATTATGGGCCTGGCGCGGCCATTTCGGTCTGCCCCCGGGTCCGCCCCCGGCCCGGACTATGCACCTCGTTTTCGTGGAGGTGGCCGGAAATACCCCCCGGCCCGGGGTCTATTCCTTCCCTCAGCCCCCTACCCTGTCCGCGGTCCTGGCCCAGGCCGGTGCAGCCGCGGCTGCAGGGAATCAGGAAAGAAAAATCCCTTCAGGCAGTAAAATAGAAATCACCCCGGACGGACAGTTGCACCTGGGCCGCATGTCCGGCCCCCAGCTCCTGACCCTGGGCCTGGCCCTGGATCTCAATCAGGCCACGGCCGCGGACCTGGACGGCCTGCCGGGCATCGGCCCGGTCCTGGCTAAACGCATCGTCGACTACCGCCAGGCCCATGGGCCTTTCAAAAAGATCGACGACCTGGAACAGGTCTCCGGCATCGGCCCGAAAAAGCTGGAGAAACTAAAACCCCGCGTATTCATTGGGGAAAATGGAAGGGATTAATCTTACACCAAAATTTTTAGCCGCAGATTAACGCCGATAGACCCGGATATTCTTCTATTTTCGGCGTCCATCCGCGTGCATCGGCGGTTAAACGTCTATGCGCCTTGGCGTGACCTTTTTCCTTGCGCTTCCGAGGAGCCACAAGATGATCGCGCAGCCCAAAACCGGCCCCCTGTCATTCTTCACCAGCCACAGTTTCTATGTGCGGCTGGTCACGGCCTTTGTGGCCCTGCTGTGCCGGGAATTCCGCCGGGGCTTTGACGCCTATCTGCACCGGGACTGGTCCGCGGGCGCCGGCATCTTCGGCCGGCTGGCCCGAAAATTCCCGGATGACGGGCCCGTGGCCCTGTATCTCCAACGCTGCCGCCGCTACCAGGAGCAGCCGCCGGGACCGGACTGGCGGGGCGTCACATTCCTGGAGTCCAAGTGAGGAGTTTAACCGCGGATAAACGCCGATGAACCCAGATAATGATGATATAATATCGGTGTTAATCGGCGTGCATCTGCGGTTAAAAATATGCTTATCTTAGGGATCGAAACCTCTTGCGATGAGACCGCGGCCGCGGTGGTGGCCGACGGCCGCCGGGTGCTCTCTTCGGTGGTGGCCACCCAATTCGAGCTGCACGCCCAATACGGCGGGGTGGTGCCGGAGCTGGCCGCGCGGCGGCACCTGGAGTCCATCCTGCCGGTGATCCAGGGCGCCCTGGACCAGGCCGGGGTCGATCGG
>JAKAKP010000081.1 GCA_021813445.1 Deltaproteobacteria bacterium | reverse complement strand
CCTTGATCCTTTCCTGAATCTCTTCCTTGGAAAGGTGGGGGATGCTTTTGGTTATATTTCCCATGACTGCCCCCTTAATGATTTTGGAGCAGTCTATCATATTACTCATTAGAACGCAACTTGGTATCACTTAGCCAAGCCGCCCCCCTCACCCTAACCCTCTCCCCCTTGGGGCTTCTCATTACCCACAAGTTTTTTAACCGGTGGCGCAGGCTTTCCAGGCTGCGCCGAAAAACTGCGCAGGCTGGAAAGCCTGCGCCACCAAAGAATACCTTAAATCAGGCACTTTCTTACTCCCCCTTTGAAAAAGGGGGCTGGGGGGATTTTGAGGCGCGCCAACCCTAAGACCCCGTGCTTCATAAGAATTTAGCCCTGGTAGAATCCGGACACAATCAGAATTGCTCTCCCGCCAAATTGAGACTTGTGGGTAAGGATAAGCCCTTGGGGAGAGGGAATAACATTAACCATATACAAAAGGTGATATTTTGTGACTTATTCCTGGGACGCCATACTAGCGGGCAGTTCCCTGACAGCATCTTATACCGAGTTGCAATCTAACGACGTGGATTTGTAGGGGGGCACCCGTGTGTGCCCCCTGGACGCTCGCAAAAACACAATCCTTCAGTCTCTAAAAATAAACTATGATCGTAGAATTAACGCAGTTGTATTCGCGGACGCAAAGGCGGACACATGGGTCCGCCTCTACAAAAAATTGCCGTTAGATTGCAACCCGGTATTAGATAATTCCTAGGCCATGAAGGTTGGTGGCCCAGAAGGGCCGGGGCTTCATGGCTTTTTTTATTTTGGAGGCGGCATGGTGTTTAAGGAGCCCTTCTTGGGGGCCGCCGTTTGAAGAAGAAGTAACAGAGCGCGCCCGCAAGAATGGCGGCCAGGCCGGTGAGGGAAACCGCAGGCCGGTTGATGATGGAAAAGACAATAATCCAGAGATTGCCCAGGATGAAGAGGATGGCGGTAAAGGGATAGCCCCAGGTTTGATAGGGCAGGTCCGGAGCCGGGTTCCGCCTTCTTAAGACCATCAGTCCCGCCACGGCCAGGAGGGAAAAGAGCGCCAGGGTGAAGCCGATGAAGACTATCAGGTTTTCAAAGGACGCAGTCAATACCAGCAACAGGGCCAGGCCGGCTTGCAGCCGGATGGCGTTGCCCGGGGTGGCGCGCTCTCCCTGCAATTTGCTGATGCCGGGGAAAAATAGGCCATCATGGGCCATGGCTTGATATACCCGGGGGCCGGTCATCATCATGGCGCTGACCAAAGACAGCAGACTCAAGGCGATGGCCCCGGAGAAAATCCGGCTGATGCGTACCCCGAAGAGCCCCACCGCGGCTTTCTCTCCCACCGCCAGAACGCCGCTCATCTCTTGGGCGGAAAGTCCGTAAATGAACGTCAGGTTGAGTAACAGATAGAGGACCGTGACCAGCAGCGTGCCCCCCAGCAGGGCCAGGGGAATGTTGCGGGTGGGCCGGGAGATCTCGCTCCCCATGTAGGCCGCGGCATTCCAGCCGCTGTAGGCAAAGGTGATAAAGACCAGGGAAGTGGCGAATTGACCGGAAAAGAAGACCTCTAGGGGAGGCACCCCCTCAAAATGATCCAAAGAGCCCTGGCCCCAGCCCAGGCCCAGGACGACGAAGGCCATAATCAGGGCCACTTTGAAGAGGGTGAGGCCATTCTGGATGCGGCTACCCAGAAACAGGCTATGGCTGTGCACCAGGGAAAAAATCACAATCACCCCGGAGGCCAGCAAGGTGACGGGGGACAGCGTCAGCAGCGGCAGCCCCTGTATTTTCCAGGCCCACCCCATTTCCTGGCTGCCGGGCCAGCCCGCCAGGAAATACACGGCAAAGGCCATGGACCCGGCGGCGATGGGGGCTGAGAAGCCCACCAGCAGGGAGACCCATCCGGACAGGAACGCGGGCAATTCCCCGAAACTTTCCCTCAAGAACACATACTCCCCACCGGCCCGGGGGAACCGGGCCCCCAATTCGCCGTAGCACAGGGCTCCGGTCAGGGCGAACAGCCCACCCACCGCCCAGCACCCCAGCATGGCCCAGGAGTTGCCTAATCCCTGGATGACGAAACCGGATGTGGTGAAGATGCCGGTGCCCACCATATTGGCCACCACCAGGATGGTGGCCGAAAACAGGCCCAGCCGTTGGTGATAAGACCGGGCCGCAGAAAGATCCTCGGAGCCGGCGGGGACGACGGTTTTCATAGGCAAATGCCCGGTAAAAGTGAGATTGGTAGAGTACAGGTTCTCATCATCCTGGGGCAACTTTTGCCCGAAGCCGACTTCCACCTGCACGGCCTTTTTCCCTTTAGGAGCGGCCTTGCCGGTCAGCAGTCAGAATATAAGGACCCAAACCCAGGAAGCAGACAACAGGAATATAAAAAAATCACCATAAATTGCCAGATATTTTTGGGGCATTTCCTGTCTCCTGGGGGCCTGGGTTTCCATGGCGCTAACCGCAAGCGCCCGGCCCCTCCCCTGATGTCGATTAACGGGTCATGGGGTGGTGCGGTGCTTGACCCCTCTTCTCTCCATCTTATGTTTTAGGATAGACTCAAAAACGAACAATTTTCCGGAGTGCTGCCACGGGGAGGAAAGGACATGCAAGAATTGTCTCTAAAGGGAAGCCATACAGGCCGGAAACCAAAGAGCGGCCACACTTTCTGGCGGCAAATCGTTTTGCTCTTGCTGCTGCCGGCCCTGTTGGCCTGTGCCGGAGACGGCCACCACCCCAGGGTCTTGCGGGCCAGTTTGGACAACGGCCTGCGGGTGGTAATTGTCCCTAATCCCCTGGCTCCCGTCGCCACCGTCATGGTCAACTATCTGGTGGGGTCAAACGAAGCGCCGCCGGGATTCCCAGGCATGGCCCATGCCCAGGAACATATGATGTTCCGGGGCAGTCCCGGCCTGTCGGCCAATCAGTTGGCGAACATCTCTGCGGCCATGGGCGGCAGGTTCAATGCTGAGACCCAGCAGACCCTAACCCAATACATTTTCGAAGTACCCGCGGATAACCTGGAGGTGGCCCTGCATCTCGAGGCCATCCGCATGCAGGGGGTGCTGGACAGTGAGGCGCTCTGGAAAGAAGAGCGGGGAGCCATCGATCAGGAGGTAGCCCAGGATCTGTCCAATCCCCAGTACCTCTTTTTTACCCGCTTGCTGGCCGCCATGTTCAAGGGCACGCCCTATGCCCATGATCCCTTGGGGACCAAGGCCTCCTTTGACCAGACCACCGGCGCCATGCTCAGGCAGTTTCACGACACCTGGTACGTTCCCAACAATGCCATTTTGGTGATTGCCGGTGACGTGGACCCCCCAAAAACCCTGGTTATGATAAAACGGCTCTTCGGCTCCATTCCCCGTAAAAAATTGCCTCCCCGGCCCCAGGTGCATCTCCAGCCGGTAACCCCGGAGAAGATGCAGTTGAAAACCGATTTGCCCTATGGCTTGGTCACCGTCGCTTTTCGTCTGCCCGGCTATGACAGTCCCGATTATCCGGCCTGCCGAGTGCTGGCCGACGTGTTGGACAGCCAACGGGGGGATTTATACGCCCTCACAGCGGAAGGCAAGGCTTTGACCACCGGCTTTGTGTTAAATACCATGCCCCAGGTAGGGCTGGGGTTCGCGCTGGGGGCTTTTCCCAAGGACGGCGATGCCGAGGCCTTGCTCCAGGAAGTGCAAGGGGTCCTGCGACAACAGATCGAGAAGGGTTTTGCCGCCAGCCTGGTGGAGGCCGCCAAGAGACTGGAGGCGGCGAAAGCGGAGTATCAGAAAAATTCGATAGCCGCCGAGGCCGCGACCTGGTCCAAGGCCCTGGCGTTGGAAGGCCGGCAATCTCCCCTGGAGCTGGTGCAAGCCATGGCCAAGGTGACGACCGCGGACGTGAATCGCGTCGCCCGCCAGTACCTGCGGCTGGATCAGGCGATCTTAGCCATTCTTACCCCCGAGCCTGCGGGCAAGCCGGTCAGCACTAAAGGCTTCGGCAGGCAGGAAGTAATCCACCTGGCGCCCACGGAAAAGGCGGGCCTGCCCGCCTGGGCCAGCCAGCCTTTAAACCGCCTGGCCGTACCTCCCTCGGCAGTTAAGCCGGCAGTCACCACCCTGGCCAACGGCATCAAACTCATTGTGCAGCCGGAGTCCGTCAGCAACAGTGTCATTGTTTACGGGCACGTTAAAAATGAGCCGGATCTGCAGACGCCCCCGGGCCAGGAAGGGGTGGACCAGGTATTGGATCAGCTCTTTGCCTACGGCACCACCACCCTGGATCGTCTGGCCTACCAGAAAGCCCTGGATGACATTGCCGCGGAAGCCTCCGCGGGGACTACCTTCGCCCTCAAGGTGATGTCGGAGCACTTCGAGCGGGGCGTGGAATTATTGGCGGATAACGAACTGCACCCGGCTTTGCCGGAGCCAGCCTTTAAAATTGTGCGCACCCAGGTGGCCGGCACCGTGGCCGGGGAACTGCAAAGTCCGGATCATCTGGCCAAGCAGGCCCTGAAGACAGCCCTTTTTCCTCCCAAAGACCCCGCCTTGCGGCAGGCTACGCCCCAGACCGTCTCCGGTTTAACCCTGCAAAAGGTGAAGGCTTATTTCCAGAACGTGTTCCGGCCGGACCAGACCGTCATCGTGGTCATCGGCAAGGTGACCCCGGAGCGGGCCAAGGCCGCCATAGAACGCTATTTTGGCGCCTGGAGGGCCACCGGTCCCCGGCCCCATACCTGGCTGCCGCCGGTGCCCCCCAATAATCCGGCCTCCGTGGCCGTGCCGGACCCCAGCCGGATTCAGGACAAGGTGGTGCTGGCGGAAACCCTGGGATTGACCAGGGCCAACCCCGACTACTATGCCTTGCAATTGGGCAACCACGTGCTGGGAGGCGGTTTTTACGCCACCCGTCTCTATCAGGACCTGCGGCAGAAGACGGGCCTGGTCTATTTCGTGTCAGTGGAGGCCAGCGCCGATAAGACCCGGGGCCTGTACGCTATCAATTTCGGCTGCAATCCCGGCAACGTCTCCAAAGCCCGGGGCATCGTGGTTCGCAACCTGGCAAAGATGGTCCAGGAGCCGGTGACCGCAGAAGAACTGCGGCAGGCCCAAACCATGCTGCTCAAAGAGATCACCCTCTCCGAAGCCAATCTGGAGAGCATTGCTAAGGGGCTGGTGGCCAGGTCGGTGCTGGACCTGCCCCTGGATGAACCCACAGTGGCCGCCCGCCGCTATGTGGCCCTCACCGCGGAGCAGGTCCAGGCGGCCTTTGCCAAATGGGTGCGCCCCGGGGGCTTGGTGCAGGTAACCCAGGGCCCGGCGCCGCACTAGACAGATCAGAGGGAGGAACATCATGCAGTATTTTCCCGTCGCGCTTCCGGTTTTATTGCTTCTCTTTTTTCTTTTTATAACTTTGATCATCTTAATCGAAATCCATGTTCTGGAGTATGCCTATCAGAAGATCGGCATCAACCGCCGCTATATTTTTGCCCTGCTGATACTCTCCCTTTTGGGAAGCTATGTGAATATTCCCATCTATCAACTCCCCCCGGAAGAAGTCCAGTCGGGGGGTACGGCTTTCTTTTACGGCGTGCCCTATGCTATCCCGTGGGTCACTGAATGGCCGGCAACGGTGATTGCGGTAAACCTCGGGGGCGCAGTCGTGCCAACCTTCTTGTCCCTCTATCTCATCCTGAAAAACCGGCTGTTTCTTTATAGTCTGGTAGGAACGGCGATTGCCGCCATAATCTTTCACCACCTGGCTACGCCAGTGCCCGGAGTAGGCATAGCCATGCCAGTGCTGGTCCCCGCATTGGTAGCCCTGGCCATCTCCCTGCTCCTCTCCTGGGAACAGGCCCCGGCCCTGGCATACATCGTCGGTTCCCTGGGGACGCTGATCGGCGCGGATTTGACCAACTTGGGAAAACTTCAGGGCCTTGGCGCACCGGTGGCTTCCATAGGAGGATCCGGCACCTTTGACGGCATCTTTCTCACCGGCATTCTGGCGGTTTTACTGGCCAGCTTCATGAAACCTAAATAGCATTTCCGCCATTAATGCTCCGGCACTTTGTTAGCAAGAGGAATTGAGACCTAACTTTTATGCGGGAAAATAAATCAAATCAGAAATACTACGCCACAAATGATGGAATGGGATGGAGATGACTGACGGGCAGGAAAAGCCGGAGCGCCTAAAACTATCGACTCCCCGCAGCCGCGCCTGGCCCTATCTTTTGGTAGGGGCAATTTTGGGCGCCGCCTTTGAAATGCTGATAAATGTGCCCCTGGACGCGGTATTCCGGAATTTATTTGCATACCTGTTTGCAGGCAACCCTATCAGGTTGACCCAGGCACTGGCCCATTTGGCCAAACCAGGGGAATGGCCGGCGGTGAGCCTGACCGGGGTGATCTTGGGAACAGCCCTGGGATATGCCTTTTACCGCTTGAAAGAGAATCAGAAGAAGCTCCAAAGCCTGCGCCAGGAATTTGAAATCCAGGTCGCGACCTTACGGCACCATTACAAGAATTTGGCTTTGGGGATAAGCGGATTCTCCACCAGAGCCAGACGCAAGTTGGAAAAATTGCAGCAACAGTTGCAAGATTGCGGCCTGTCGGATGGCGGGATCAAGCCCGAGATAAAGGCTCTGGAGCAGAGCGTCATTATCTTGGAAAATGCCTCAAAACGTCTGACCTCAATCTTGACAGAAGAGTTGATGTTCTTAAAAGCCCTGCAAATCGATGTCTTGACCTTGACGCCCAAGGATTTTTTCCCGGTGTTGCGGCATGCCATTCAGGAACTCTTGGACCTGCGGTTCCGGGATAAGGACATCGACGTGAAAATCAACGGCCAGCCTTTGCAGGATCTTTGTAGCTCCCTGGTTTTTCCCTTTGAGCCCTACACCATGGAAGTCATTTTGCAGAACATTTTGAGCAATGCCATGAGTCAAGGGAATCTCATCCAGGTACAAGTCGCGCCGCAGGATGACAGAGTTGTGGTGGAGATACGGGATAATGGGTCCGGCGTAGATCTGCGAGAGATCAGGGCCACCCTGGAGAGCGCCAGGGGGCGCAAGGGCGCCGAGAGCACCCAGTTGGGCCTCCGGGTTACCCTGAACTTGCTGGAGAAATGCGGCGGCCGGCTTTTTGTCCTGAATCAACCAGATGGCGGGTCTTCCTTTATCTTGGAATTTCCCAAGTAATTTCTCCTTGCCCCCCTTGGAATAACGTATTAAGGCCCCTTGTGAGGGTTGAGGGATATAGCAAAATCAATCCCCTGCGCTCGCTCTGGGGGCCTTTTTTTGAGTGTGAAGGGGAGAGATGCCGATGCCGCTCCAGGTTGCGCCACGCAAAAACAGTTCCTATCTTTATTAGGATATTTATGGGGGAAAAATCATGAAGATTGATGGCAACCCGGATAGCCAAAAGGAACAACTCCTGGAAGTTGCGGTTTTCCTGTTTCTCATTGTCCCCTCCATGGTCCTGGCATTTTTCGTGATCCGGCAGGGAAGCGTGGGCTTTACGTTTACCGCTGTCTCTGTCATGCTCCGGGACCTGGCCCTGGTCAGCCTGATATTCTTTTTTCTCTGGCGCAACCGCGAGCCTTGGGAGCGGGTGGGCTGGAATTTCCAGGACGGCTGGAGAGAGGTGTTTTTGGGTGCGGCCCTGTTTTTGCCCATGTTCTGGGGTGCAGGCATTCTGGACCAGTTCCTGCAGTCTGTAGGTTTTTCCGCGCCCGCGACGCCGACGCCTTCATTTTTACAGGCCAGGGGGGGCCTGGAGATAGTGCTGGCTTCTTTGCTGGTAATGGTGGTCGCCCTGGCGGAAGAGATCATCTTCCGCGGCTATCTGCTGTTACGCTTCCAGGGGCTCAAACTGCCTGCTATTTGGGCGGCCCTGCTGTCTGCCTTTATTTTTTCCCTGGGCCATGGTTATGAAGGCTCATCCGGGGTAGTGACGGTGGGGGCAGTGGGATTGCTCCTGGCCCTGGTGTATCTGTGGCGGGGCAGCCTGGTGGCTCCCATCACCATCCACTTTCTCCAGGATTTTATCGGTATTGTCATCCCGGCCCTGTTGGGCAGCAAGTAGAAGTCGAGCCTCCTGGCAACCCCACCAGAACAAAAGGCAGAAACTGTGGAAGAAGATTTCGTCTCCAAAGAAAAAGAAGCTGCTCAAGGCGAGTCCCACCGCGCCCCGGAGCCGCACTCCGGTCTAACGGCGCTGGAGGTGGCAGAACGTCTCCGCCAATACGGTTTTAATGAAATCGCCGCCAAGAAAACCTATCCCATCCTCAGATTCCTGGGCTTTTTCTGGGGTCCCATTCCGTGGATGATCGAGGCCGCAGCGCTCATCGCCCTTCTCATCCGCCGCTGGGATGACTTCTACCTCATCCTGGCCATGCTCCTGCTCAATGCCGGAGTCGGTTTCTGGCAACGGCAAAAAGCAGATCACGCCATTGATTTGTTGAAGGAGAAGCTGGCCTTAAACGCCAGGGTGAGGCGGGACGGCCAATGGCTCCTTATCCCGGCCCGGGAGCTGGTTCCCGGGGACCTGGTGCGCCTGCGTCTGGGTGACATCGTGCCTGCGGACCTGCAGCTTCTTACCGGCGATTATCTGCTGGTGGACCAATCCACTCTTACCGGCGAGTCCCTGCCGGTGGAAAAGAAAGCAGGCGAGGTGGCCTATTCCGGGTCCGTGGTGCGGCAGGGGGAGATGGACGCCCTGGTAACCAGCACCGGCATGAATACCTTTTTCGGCCGGACCGCCAAACTCGTGGATGAGGCCAAGACCAAGAGCCATTTTCAAAAAGCCCTTATAAAAATCGGCGATTACCTGATATTTGTGGGCGTGGGGATGGTGGTGATCATTTCCCTGGTCTCCCTGTTCCGCCACCAAGATATTTGGCACACCTTGCAGTATGCCTTGGTCCTGACCGTGGCAGCCGTACCTGCGACCTTGCCGGCAGTGCTGTCCGTCACCCTGGCTGTGGGCGCGGGGGTCCTGGCGGCCCGGGGGGCTATCGCCAGTAAAATGGCGGCCATCG
Organism: Deltaproteobacteria bacterium; assembly: GCA_021813445.1. Classification (GTDB taxonomy): domain Bacteria; phylum Desulfobacterota; class Desulfobaccia; order Desulfobaccales; family 0-14-0-80-60-11; genus SURF-52. The sequence goes on along the minus strand of JAKAKP010000081.1, from coordinate 21,467 downwards.
ACGAACTGGCGGGGATGGATATCCTCTGTTGTGACAAAACCGGGACCATTACTCAGAATGCCTTAACCATCGCCGAGGTCATCGCCTTTGACGGGTGGAGCGAGTCCGAGGTCTTGCTATGGGGAGCCCTGGCCTCCCGGGCCGAAGACAACGATCCCATCGACTTGGCGATCATCAACAGAACCGGGGGAACAGGTGCGGATTATCTGAAAGATTATAGCATTCTCTCTTTTAAGCCTTTCGACCCGGTCTCCAAGCGCACCGAAGCCGGGGTGGCCGCCAAGGGCGGCCCTGCCTTCCGGGTCACCAAGGGCGCACCCCAGGTCATCTCTTTCCTGATGGAGGAGACTGATCCCATCAGCAGGGAAGTGGACCACCTGGTGGAGGAATTTGCGGCTAAAGGCTATCGGGCCCTGGGAGTGGCGCGGGCGGATACGCCTGGGCCCTGGCGCTATGCCGGTCTCATCGCCCTCTACGACCCTCCCCGGGAAGACTCGGCGGCTACCCTCGAAAAAGCGAAAGATCTGGGCGTGCAAGTAAAAATGGTCACCGGCGACCACGTAGCCATCGCCCAGGAGATTGCCAAGGAAGTCAATTTGGGGAGCAATATCCAGCCTGTTGCCAAGTTTTTGCATAAGCCCGACCGGGAGGCTGCCGGACTGGTGGCAGAGGCCGACGGCTTTGCCCAGGTATTTCCAGAAGATAAATACCATATCGTCGAACTTTTGCAGCGCTCCGGACATATCGTGGGTATGACGGGAGATGGGGTCAACGACGCGCCGGCTCTAAAAAAGGCCGATGTGGGCATAGCCGTGGCCGGGGCCACCGACGCCGCCAAATCGGCGGCCCACATCGTCCTCACCTGGCCGGGCCTGTCGGTGATTATCGAGGCCATCCAGGAAGCCAGAAAAATCTTCCAACGCATGAACAGCTATGCCATTTACCGGATCGGGGGCATCCTAAGGCTGCTGTTCTTCATCACCTTGTCTCTGATTATCTTCAACTTTTACGCCGTTACCTCTTTTATGGTTATCCTGCAAGTACTTCTGAACGACATTCCTATCCTTGCCATTGCCTATGACCATGTGCTGCCTGATGACAAGCCGGCCCGGTGGCAGATGCGAGAGATCATGTGTGTGGCCACCTATCTGGGGTGCATGGGGGTGATCTTTTCTTTTATCCTGTTTTATATCGGCCTGGAAATCTTGCACCTCGACCAGGGAAAGCTCCAGACCCTCAACTTCCTGAAGTTCACCATCTCCGGCTACCTCTATATCTATATGGGCCGCACCCGGCGGATGTTCTGGACCCTCAAACCCGGGGCCCTAATGCTCTGGTCCGGGATCATCAGCCGGTTGCTGGCCACCGTAATTGCCGTCTCCGGCTGGTTTGTTCCCCCCATTAGCTGGCAACTGGCGGGCCTGGTTTGGGTCCTGGCGGTGTTGGAACTCTTCATTAGCGACCCGCTGAAACTGGTGGTCTACCGGATACTGGACCACACGGGAATTAAATTTCATAGATGACGGAGGGCCGCCGCATCAAAAGATTCCACCGGTAAAAAAATTTAAAATTGATAAAATATTTGAAGAGATAGCAATTAAAGAGCCGCGCTGGTGCCTTTGAATCTCCTTGCTGGATGCACATTTAATGCGGATCCTCGTGGTGGAAGACGAGAAAAAGTTGGCCGGCTTTATCAAGAAGGGGCTGGAGGAAGAGGGGTACGCCCTGGATGTGGCCCATGACGGCCGTGAGGGCCTGATTATGGCCCAGGAAGGGGTCTATGACCTGGTAATCCTGGATATCAATCTCCCGCAGATGGACGGCCTGAGCGTGCTTAAGGAGTTGCGGCGGCAGAAGGGAAAGACCCCGGTGCTGCTCCTGACCGTGCGGGCCACCATCGAAGATAAGGTTCTGGGTTTGGATACCGGTGCGGACGACTATCTGACCAAGCCCTTTGCCTTCCAGGAGCTCCTGGCCCGGATCAGGGCCTTACTGCGGCGGCCCGCGGCCGCGGCGGCGCCGCTGCTCCGGGTGGCGGACCTGACCCTGGACCCGGCGCGGCGGGTGGTCATCCGGGGCACTGAGAAGATAGATCTCTCCACCAAGGAGTTCGCCCTCCTGGACTACTTCATGCGCAACCCCGGGCGGGTGCTCACCAGAACGATGATCGCTGAGCATGTCTGGGATTATGATTTCGATCCCATGAGTAATATCATTGACGTTTACGTCACCTATTTGCGGAAGAAGATCGATGCCGGCCGGGAACCGAAATTGCTCCACACGGTGCGGGGCGTCGGTTACGTGCTGCAGGGGGAGTAGCCCATGCGCCTCAGGTCCGTGGGGGCCCGGCTCACTTTCTGGTACGCCGGTATTCTCTGTGTCACCCTCCTGATCCTGGGAGGGGCGGCCTACAGCCTGTTAGCCTATTCCCTCTCCCATGACGTGGACGCGGCCCTGGAGGGGGTGGCCAAGGTCTCGGCGGCGCAGGCCAGGGCTGAGGGCCCTGCCTTCTTCCCTCCGGACGTGGCCGAGCTTTTTCGCCACTACTTCGGATTCTCGCCGTTAAATCCTTCCTGGGAATTGTTCGATACCCAGGGGCGGCGTAATTTCTCTAGGCCCCAATCCTCAGCCGGCAGGCTCCCTCTCAGCCCCAAAGCCTTGCAGGACGCCTTGCGGGGGGTGCCCACCTTTGAGACCATCGGGGGCACCGGGCCCTATCCTGTCCGGGTCCTGACCATGCCGGTAATCAAAGCCGGACGCGTGATCAATTTGGTGCAGGTGGGGATCTCCCTGGAAAGTTTGTACAAAACCCGGCGCCGTTTTCTCTTGATCCTGGGCGCGGTCCTGCCCCTGGGATTGCTGTTGGCGTCCCTGGGCGGCTGGGTGTTGGCCCGCCGGGCCCTGAAACCCGTGGATGAAATGACCCGGGCGGCGCGCCGCATCAGCGGGGAAAGCCTGGGAGAACGGGTCCAGGAGAGCGGCACCGGCGATGAGCTGGACCGGCTGGCCCAGACCCTGAACGACATGTTCGGCCGCCTGGACGACTTCCTGCGCCAGATCCGCCAGTTCAGCGCGGACGCGGCCCATGAATTGCAAACGCCCCTCACCATCTTAAAGGGCGAAATCGAAGTGGCGCTGCGCTATCCCCGCAGCCCCCAAGAGTACCAGGAAGTCCTGACCAGCAGTCTGGAAGAAATCGATAGAATCAACTCTCTGGTGGCAGGTCTCCTGCTGCTGGCCCGCTCAGACCGGGGGGTATTGAAGCTGGACCTGAAACCTTTGGAGTTGCAGGAACTTCTGGAAGAAGTGGGGGAGCAGATGCGGCTGCTGGCGGAGAACCACGGGGTCAGCCTGGATTACGGGACAGTGGAGCCGGCCATTATCCAGGGGGACCGGGAACACTTCAAGAGGCTGCTGCTGAACCTGATCGACAACGCCATTAAATATACCCTCCCGGAGGGCAGAATCACGCTCTCTCTGGGCTGCGAGGGCCGACAGGCCCGTTTGGCCGTCGCCGATACGGGGCTGGGCCTGACCCCGGAGGAACAGCAGCAGATCTTCAACCGGTTTTACCGGGCGGCCGCAGCCAGGTCCCAGAATGGCGGCGGAGCCGGTTTGGGGCTGAGTATCGCCCAATCCCTCGCCGTGGCCCACGGGGGCAACATTGAGGTGGAGAGCACCCCCGGCCAGGGCAGCACCTTCACGGTGACTCTGCCGGCGGACTGCCAAACGACAGATAGTGCTTCTCTCTGATTTTTCTCCTTTCTCCAAGTTTTTTGCCAAGATTAGAACTTCTTAATCCTCGCTTAATCTCCCTTTAATCTTGCCTGGTTATTTGAATACCAAGTTGCCGGATTGCCCGGCCCCGGGCAGGAACGGCTAATCCCTGTAAAGCATCAAAGGAGGACGAAGATGCTCAGCAGCAGATGGAAACAATTTCTGGATACCAGATATTTTAAGGCAGCGACTCTCACTGTGGTGGCCATTTCCTTCCTGACCCTAGGCGTCGTGGTAGCGTCAGGCCTAAATTGGACCCACCCCTCGGTAGCTCAAACCCTGAACCCCACAACTCCGGCCACCGTACCCCCGCCCGAGGTCAGGCCCGGTTCCGTTGCCGCCCTGGCGGCCAAATTAAGCCCAGCCGTGGTCAACATCAAGGTGGTGAAGATGGAAAAAGTGGGCTTCGATCAGCCGCAGATGGAGATTCCCGACGGCCCCTTCGGAGACATGTTCAAGAAGTTTTTCCAGGAAATGCCCCAGGCTCCCAAGAGCTACAAAGCCCAGGGCGCGGGCTCGGGAGTGATCATCAGCAAAGACGGCTATATCCTGACCAACAATCACGTAGTCGACGGCGCCAAAGAGGTGACCGTGACCCTGGCCGACCAAAAGGAGTACAAGGCCCGAGTGGTTGGCCGGGACCCGAAAACTGATCTCGCGGTTTTGCAAATAAAAGCCAACCAGCCTTTGCCCGTGGTCCCCATGGGGAACTCCGATCAACTGCAGGTGGGCGATTGGGTGGTGGCCATCGGCAATCCCTTCGGGTTGCACAACACGGTGACCTGCGGCATCGTTAGCGCCAAAGGGCGGGTCATCGGCGCCGGACCCTATGATAACTTCATCCAGACCGACGCCTCCATCAACCCCGGGAACTCCGGCGGCGCCCTCCTGAATATGAAAGGAGAGCTGGTGGGCATCAACACCGCCATCATCCCCAACGGCCAGGGCATCGGCTTTGCCATTCCGGTGAATACCGCCAAACCTTTGGTGCCCCAGTTGATTGCCAATGGCCAGGTGACCCGGGGCTATATCGGCGTCAACATCCAGACCATCACCCCGGAATTGGCCAAGGCCATGAACCTGCCGAATCGCAAAGGCGCACTGGTGGCCGATGTCGTAGCCGGCGGCCCCGCGGACCAGGGGGGCGTCAAACGGGGTGACGTCATCACCGCCTTCAACGGCAAGACGGTGGAGGATAGCCAGCATTTGCCCGCTCTGGTGGCGGCCACTCCCATAAATCAAGAGGCCACGGTCACCATTCTCCGCAATGGCAAGGAACAAAACCTTACCCTGAAGGTGGGGCAGCTTCCTGGAAAAAGGACCGCAGCGGCGAAGCCGGTGCATCCCACTGCGGGCAAATGGGGCCTGGAACTCAGGAATGTAACTCCCGAAATCGCGCAGCAGTACCACCTGCAAGGGGAAAAAGGCGTGATGATCGCGGGTATCAAGCCGGGCAGCCGGGCGGATGGAACCGGCCTGCAGCCGGGGGACCTCATTTTAGAGGTCAACCGCCAGCCGGTGGGCTCGGTGAAGGATGTCTTAACGAAGATTAAACAAGCCCCGGATAAAGACCATCTCTTACTCCTGGTGCAAAGGGATAACGGCAAATTCTTCGTACCCCTGGAGCAGCAGGGTTAACCTCAAAATGCCCAGGGCGGCCGGTCTGGAACCGGCCGCCCTCGGACTTCATTCCTGATTGCAGGACTTGAGGACTTCCCTGGCCAGGTTTTCCAGGGAGACAACCTTATCTACCCCTCCTTGCTTGATGGGACCAGGGCAGAATCATCGACTATGAGGACCCGAGTTTTTCGTTTCATCTCCCTGAGATTTCTTCTAAAATTGCTGAAGTTGTGCAGTCTAATTGGGGCCTATTCATCGGACGATAATTTTCGTTAATATTTCAAGCTCAGCCAACGGCAGTTCCGGGTGGAGGGGGCCATCAGAGTCTCTTATAAATGGTGGGTGCAGCCTGAACCAGAGGTGATGACTATCTGTTCAATGGCGGGGTGCTGTCCCTCTATCTCAAAAGCCTCCCGCAGATGGACATAGGGCACAATTTTATCCCTGACCCGGGTAACTTTATGCCCATGGCTCCGGCTCACGTCCTCCCGGGTCAGTTCCACACATTCCGTCACCGCCGCCAGGGGCACGACAAAATAATCGTCCTTGATGCTCACCAGCAAACCTTCAATAATCGCCAGGGTCAGGGGCAGCTTGATGGTGAAGGTGGTCCCCACCCCTTGCTGGCTGTGGCTCTCAATGGACCCCCCTAAAGCCTCAATGGCCTTCTTCACCACATCCATGCCCACCCCCCGCCCGGAGACGTTGGTGACCTCGCTGGCGGTGAAAAATCCTGGAGAAGCGTAATTGCCATGATTATTCAGAATACGTAGAGATTCCGTTATGGTTTTAATTTCATTAGTCCATAATGATATGTCCGTGTTAGAATCTCCTACGTCGTCAATATCACTGGCACCTAATTCTTGGGCCGCAGCAATAATGGACTCAAGCTTTTTTGAGGCCGCGAGGGTCTGCTGCCTCGTATCACCTAATAAGTGTTGAATCCCCTCGGCCAATACCCCCAGAGCCGCTCCCTCCTCCCCTAAATGCGCCGCTTTGATACAGGCATTGAGGGCAATGCGCTCGATGGCAATCTCAATACCCTCTATATCCCGCAAGCATAAGGACATTTCCCCTATGGTCGGAGCCACTGAATGCAGCAAGCGGGATAGATCATGACTGGCCAAGCCGTATTGCTCCAGACCCAGCGAGACTTCCGTTAGATAACCGGCCATCTTCTTGAAAAAGGAGTGTTCTTCCTCCGTATGGTCCCTGGATAACTCTTGGCTACTTTGGGATAGTTCCATGATATTGCCGGCGATTCCTCTTAAATTCTCAATGATGCTGCCAACCGCCTGTAACATTTTGTCCCTGGCGGTCATAAGTTGGGCTTCCTGGAAATATGACCCAAAAATCATTTGCAGAATATTTGGGAGTTAAGCAAAATGCTATTTCAAGGTATGAATCCGGCAGAATTCCTAATTATGAAACTTTAAACAAAATAGCAATTTTCGGAAACGTTACTGTGGAATGGCTATTGAATGGTGGGGATCAGACAGCTTACGACTCGTGGAAGCTCCTCCAGGAGGAGTACGACCCAAAACCGTTTTCTCCCATCGAAACCGCTCTTCTGACCGAGGCGATCATCAAAATCGAGGAAGTGATTAAGGTGACTCGGTTGAAACTGGATATTTCCCAGAAGGCGCGCCTAATCGCCCGGGTCTATGAAGAATGTCGGGGGAATTTCCAGAAGCCCACCCACAAGCTGGTGCAGAGAATTCTATTGTTGGTGGATTAAGAGGTTGAACTTTAGATCGCTGGTCTCCGGACTCCCAGGATCTTCTCTGGGGCCCACAACGAAGACAACGGAGCTCGGAGAATTTCCTTTTGAACTTTCTTGACAATATGACAATTGATTCTGTAATATGACGGTTAATTCATTTTTTGAATTATGTATTCATCTTCGGGGGTCAAACGATGGAAGAACAAAACCTTCCGCGGCGAGAGCGGGAGAAATTACGGCAACGTCAGGAGATACTGGCCGCGGCGCTCGAGCTCTTCTCGCAGAAGGGCTACCACAATGTCTCCATGGCAGAGATCGCCGAGAAGGCCGAGTTTGCCATCGGCACCCTCTATAAGTTCTTCCAGAATAAGGAAGACCTTTACAAGGCCCTGGTTTTGGAGCAATGCGACAAGTTTGAGGAGGCAATCACCCGAGCGATTGAACAGCCGGGTGACGAGGTGGAAAAACTGCAAAATTACGTCCGGGCTAGAGTCGAAAGGTTTCTCAATAACCTTTCCTTTATTCGCCTTTTTCTGGCGGAGCGGAGAGGAGCGAGCTTCAACATTAAGGCCGGCCTGGATGAAGAATTGCGCCAACGATATTACAAATTTCTGGAAAGAGTCGCCTCGATCTTTGAGGACGGGATCAAAAACCGGCGATTCAAGAAGACCGCCGACCCTTATTACCTGGCTGCGGCTCTCGACAGCGCCATCGATGCCTCGCTGCTGCTCTGGCTCGAAGTCCCTGAGCGCCATCCTGACCTGGACCCGGATGCCATTTTGGGTATTTTCTTTAATGGACTGCTGGAGTCGTGACGCAGTAGGCCTCTGCATCCGCTCATTATCGATACTTGGAGAGATTCTGATGTTCTCGCACGAAAAAGGCTATAGACCTCTGGCATGGATTGCGGCTTTGTTGGCACTGGCGATTTCCCCCGCGGGCTGCGGCAGCGGGGCCGGGCAGCAAATGGGGCTCCCCCCGGTCCCGGAAGTGGCTACAGTTACCATTCAGCCCCGGCAGGTGGAACTGACCACCGAGTTGCCGGGCCGGACTTCTCCCTATCTGGTGGCGGAAATTCGGCCGCAGGTCAATGGTATCATCAAGAAACGCCTGTTTAAGGAAGGCTCCGACGTCAAGGCCGGGCAACTGCTGTACCAGATCGATCCCGCGCCCTTTCAGGTGGCGTTGGATTCTGCCAAGGCTTCTCTCGGCAAGGCCCAGGCCAATCTGCCGTCGGTCCGGTTGAAGGCCGAACGCTACAAGGAATTGCTGGCTGAGAAGGCGGTCAGCAAGCAGGACACCGATGACGCGGCCGCGGCCATGGGCCAGGCCCAGGCCGAGATTGCATATTGGCAGGCCCAGGTGGAAGCGGCCCGCATTAATTTAGGCTATACCAAGGTCACCGCGCCCATCTCCGGTCGGATCGGCAAGTCCAATGTGACCGACGGCGCTTTAGTCACCGCGTATCAGGCCATGTTCTTGGCGACCATTCAACAGCTTGATCCCATTTACGTGGACGTGGCCCAATCATCGTCCGAACTGCTGCGGTTGAAACGCAATCTGGAGGCTGGCCGGGTCCGCGCGGATGGCAAGGACGGCAAAAAGGTCTGCATCCTGTTGGAGGACGGCAATTATTGTCCCGCGCCGGGCACCCTGCAATTTAGGGATGTCACCATTGACCCGTCAACCGGCTCTTTTACGTTGCGCATCATGGTTCCCAATCCCAAGCACCTGCTCCTGCCGGGCATGTTCGTGCGGGCCTCGGTGCAGGAAGGGATCGCCCAAAACGCCATCCTGGTCCCGCAGCAAGGGGTTACCCGCACCCCCAAGGGGGAACCGGAAGCCCTGGTGGTGAATGATGCGGGTAAAGTGGAGTTGCGGATGTTGAAGCTCGACCGCGCCCTCGGCGACCAATGGCTGGTTTCTTCCGGGTTAAAGGCCGGAGACCGGGTGGTCGTCGAAGGCATGTTGAATATCCGGCCCGGCGCCACCGTCAAGGCCGTTGCCTGGGAGGGCCCCAAAACCGCGGCCGCCCCGGATAAGTCAAACCTTCCCCCAACCAAATCGAAATAAGAAAGGACCGCGATGTTATCAAATTTCTTTCTGGAACGTCCGGTCTTCGCCTGGGTGATCGCCATCATTATGATGCTGGCGGGCTGCCTGGCCATTTATAATCTACCCATCTCCCAATATCCGCCCATCGCGCCTCCGTCCATTGCCATTGACGCGTTTTATCCCGGGGCCTCGGCCGAAACCGTGGAAAACAGCGTCACCCAGATCATCGAACAAAAGATGACCGGGTTCGATAAGCTGCTCTACATGTCCGCCAGCAGCGACGCTTCCGGGTCAGGCAGGATTGAGCTTACCTTCGCACCGGGGACCGATCCCGACCTGGCCTGGGCCCAGGTACAAAATAAATTGCAGCTGGCTATGGCCAGCCTGCCCGAAGTGGTCCAGCAGCAGGGGGTGAAAGTCAGCAAATCCACCCGGAACTGGCTGATCATTGTCGGTTTGACCTCCGATGACGGCAGTATGGATGAATTTGACCTGGCGGATTACGCCCAGGCCAATATTGAGCAGGTGCTGGCGCGGGTTCCCGGCGTAGGGGAAGTGGAAACTTTTACTTCTCAGTACGCCATGCGGGTCTGGATCAATCCGGAAAAACTTAACGACTACCATATGACTATGGACGATGTCATTAAGGGGCTGAAGGCTTATAACGTGGAAGTCTCCGCGGGCCAGTTCGGGGGCATCCCCGCGGTCAAAGGCCAGCGCCTCAATGCCTCGATCATCGTCCAAAACATGCTCAAGACCCCGGAGGAGTTCGCCGCGGTGCCCTTGCGCATCAACCCGGACGGCTCCATCGTGCGCGTGCGCGACGTGGGGCGGACGGAATTGGGAACGGAGCGCTACGGCGCCAACGTGCTGTACAACGGCAAGCCCGGGGCCGCGCTGGCTATCCGGCAGGCCGCGGGGGCCAATGCCCTGAATACCGCAGACGCGGTCAAGGCCAAAATGGCCGAGTTGGCAAGATATTTTCCCCACGGCATGCGGGCCACCTTCCCCTACGACACCACCCCCTTTGTCAAAGTCGCGATCGATGAGGTGGTTAAAACCCTGTTTGAGGCGATTTTCCTGGTCTTCCTGGTGATGTACCTCTTCCTGGGAAGTTTCCGGGCCACCTTGATTCCCACCCTGGCGGTGCCGGTGGTTATCCTGGGGACCTTTGCGGTCCTGGGCATGTTCGGCATGTCCATCAATATGCTGACCATGTTCGCCATGGTGCTGGCCATCGGCCTGCTGGTGGATGACGCCATCGTGGTGGTGGAAAACGTGGAAAGGGTCATGAGCGAGGAGGGGCTGCCGCCCAAGGAGGCGACCCGTAAGTCCATGGGCGAAATCACCAGCGCCCTGATCGGCATCGGCCTGGTGCTGGCCGCGGTGTTCGGCCCCATGGCCTTCTTCGGCGGCTCCACCGGGGTTATCTACCGCCAGTTCTCCGTCACCATCATCGCCGCCATGCTGTTGTCGGTCCTGGTGGCCCTGATCCTGACCCCGGTCCTTTGCGCCACCCTGCTGCAGCCGGTGACCAAGGGCCATGATCCCGCAGAAAAAGGCTTCTTCCTCTTCCGGCCCTTTTTCCTCTGGTTCGACCGGACTTTTTTCCGTATCCGGGACTGGTACCGGGATTCCGTCGAGAAGATCCTCGGCAGGAAGGGCCGTTTTCTGGTCATTTATCTGGTATTGGTGGCGTCCCTGTTGTTCTTGTTTAACCGCATGCCCACCGCATATCTGCCCCAGGAAGACCAGGGCATTATGTTCATCCAGGTGATGCTCCCGGCCGGTTCAGCCCTGGAGCAGACCAAGAAGGTCCTGGATGAAGTCCGTGATTATTTCCAGAAAGATGAGAAAGATGTAGTCGCGTCTATTTTCACTGTTGCCGGCCGCGGCTTTTCCGGCGCGGGCCAAAACGTGGGCCTGGGATTTGTCAAACTCAAGGACTGGGGCCTGCGCCCGCACGCCAATCAAAAAGTCAATGCGGTGGTAGGCCGGGCGATGATGCGATTCTCAAAAATCCGCAATGCCAGGGTCTTTGCGTTTCCGCCGCCGGCAGTCCTGGAATTGAGCCGCGCCGGCGGCTTTGACTTTCAATTACAGGACCGCGCCGGCCTGGGGCATCAGGCCTTGATGGCGGCGCGCAATCAATTATTGGGGATGGCTGCCAAAGACCCGCGGCTGGTCCGGGTCCGGCCCAGCGGTTTGGATGACGTGACTCAATACCGCATTGACGTGGATTGGGAAAAGGCCGGGGCCCTGGGGGTTCCCATCAGCTCCATCCACAACACCATTTCCGCGGCCTTCGGCAGCGCTTATGTCAACGATTTCATCCAGGGAGGACGGGTCAAGCGGGTCTATGTCCAGGCGGACGCGCCTTACCGGATGCTGCCCAAGGACCTGGAGCGGATTTACGTTACCAACAACAAAGGGACAATGACCCCTTTCACTTCCTTCGCCAGCGGCCATTGGTTCTCGGGGTCGCCGCTCCTGGAGCGGTTCAACAGCTTCCCTTCCATGAATATTTGGGGTGAGCCCGCCCCGGGGAGGAGTTCGGGGGAGGCGATGAAGGCCATGGAGGAGATCGTCTCCAAGCTGCCCAAGGGGATCGGCTTCGACTGGGCCGGGCTTTCTTACCAGGAACGGATGGCCAAGTCCCAGGCGCCGATGCTTTACTTCTTCTCCATTCTCGTCATTTTCCTCTGCGTTGCGGCCCTGTATGAGAGCTGGACTATTCCTGTCGCCAACCTGCTGATGCTGCCCCTGGGTTTACTGGGTGCGACCCTGGCCACCTCGCTGCGAGGCCTGCCTAACGACGTTTACTTTCAGATCGGCTGTCTCACCACCCTGGGGCTTTCGACCAAGAACGCCATCCTGATTATCCAATTCGCCAGAGAACGGCGGATGCAAGGAGAGGGTCTGGTGCAAGCGACCCTGGGTGCGGCTAGAACCAGGTACCGGCCGGTCATCATGACCTCCCTGGCCTTTTTCTTCGGCGTCCTGCCGCTGGCCTTGACTTCGGGCGCGGGCGCCGGGGCGCAGAATGCCATCGGCACCGCGGTGATCGGCGGCATGATAACCGCCACTTTCATCGACCTCTTTTTCATCCCGCTGTTCTATGTCCTGGTGTGCAGTCTTTTCCAGCGAAAGCGGCAGCAACTTCCTGAACCCGAATCGGATTCTGTAAGCATCTAGGGACTTAGATATGACCAGAAAATTGCTGTTGGCGGTGGTGCTGATTTCCCTTGGCGGCTGTACCATGATCCCCAAATATGACCGGCCCGCGGCCCCGGTGCCCGCGGCCTGGCCCAGCGGCCCGGCTTACAAAGAGCCTCCGGCCGCGCCGGGAGGGCGGGTTAGCGCCGAGATCCAATGGCGGCAATTCTTCACCGATGAGCGCCTGCAAAAAATCATCGGCACGGCCCTGAACAACAACCGTGACCTGCGGGTGGCGGCGCTGAACGTGGAACGGGCCCGGGCTTTGTACCGGGTGCAGCGGGCCGAGCTGTTGCCGAAGGTGGAAACCGGCGTCACCGCCAGCAAGCAGCACGCCTTGATTTCCGGGGGCACCGGTTTGGTGACGATCGAGCAGTATGGCGTCAATTTGGGCGTCAGTTCCTGGGAGGTCGATTTCTTCGGCCGTATCCGCAGCCTTTCCCAACAGGCGCTGGAGCAATTCTTCGCCACTGAACAGGCCCGCCGCAGTGCCCAGATATTGCTGGTGTCCGAAGTCGCCAATGCTTATCTGACTCTGGCCGCAGACCGGGAAAACCTCAAGTTGGCCCAATCCACCCTCGAGTCCCAACAGGCCGCCCACCATTTGATCAAGCGGCGTTTTGAAGTCGGGATCGCCCCCGAACTGGACCTGCGCCAGGTGCAAACCCGGGTGGATGCGGCGCGGGTGGACGTGGCGAAATACACTTCCCAGGTTGCCCAGGATGAAAATGCCCTGAACCTGCTGGCTGGCTCACCGGTGCCTGCCGACTTGTTGCCGCAGGAACTGAGCGCGGTCAAGCCCTTAGCGGACGTGGCGCCCGGAACGTCCTCGGAAGTGCTCCTGCGCCGTCCGGATATCCTGCAAGCGGAGCACACGCTCAAGGCCGCCTATGCCAATATCGGCGCGGCCCGGGCAGCTTTCTTCCCCCGCATCTCGCTCACCTCCGCCATCGGCACCGCCAGCGGCGATCTGTCCGGCCTGTTCAAATCCGGCTCGTTCGTCTGGAATTACGCCCCCCAAATCGTGCTGCCGATTTTCGATGCCCGCACCTGGTCGGCGCTCAAAGTCTCCAAGGTGGACCGGGAGATCGCGGTGGCGCAATACGAGAAGGCGATCCAGGGGGCCTTTAAGGAGGTTGCCGATGCCCTGGCCCAAAGGGGAACCCTGGGGGATCAGATGGAGGCCCAGCAATCATTGGTAAATGCCACCGCCAAAACCTACCAGCTCTCTAACTCCCGTTATCAAAAAGGGATCGACATCTACCTGAACGTGCTGGATGCCCAGCGCTCCCTTTATTCCGCCCAGCAGGGGCTCATCGCCATCCGCCTGGCGAAGCTCTCCAATCAAGTAAGGCTTTATGCGGTACTGGGCGGCGGCGCCGATACCGGAACGTCACCGGGGGGAGGATGATACCGGGCTACGTAACGACCATTTGGCCGAATTGGTCTCCGACTGATGAATATCGCGGCCATCTTGCCAAATCCGCAACTTAGCGTCAGTACCGGGTAAAAAGCATTTATGAACCCCTTTTCCCTGGCGGACCAGGGGATGAAAATGTTTGTAAAAAAAATTGATGGAGAGTAAATTGCGACTTAGATTTATTAATTAAGTAGAAGTCATGATTCGCTGATCATCTGCAATGCAGTTTGGATTGCCTTGGGAAAAGGAGGCAGAGAAATCCATGGTCCAGCGAACCAAGCAGAATGAGCCCCAATTTACCCTGTTAGCCAACTCCCCTGCCCCTGGCAAAGTTCTGGATAAAATCACCAACTGCAGTTTGTTCCCGGCGCGGTCGCCTGCGGCGACGGGGGCGGTGGTGGAAGTGGCCGAGGATTTGCCTTGGGTTCCAGGGGATTCCACCCTCTTACACCAGATCTTCACCAACCTTCTCGACAACGCCCTGACCTACCGGCGGCCCGAGGTCGTCCCCCGCATCCGGGTGACCTGGCGCCCCGCGGCGGACGAAGTCATTTTGGCAGTGAGTGACAACGGCATCGGCATTGAGGATACCTACCATGAAAAGATTTTCAACGTCTTCCAGCGCCTGCACAGCGATGATGCCTATCCCGGCACCGGCATCGGCCTGGCCATCGTCAAAAAGTCGGTAAACAAGTGGCGAGGTCAAGCTGCAGACCGATATCCCGACCTTGCTGGCAGGTAAAGAGACCATCCTGGTGGTGGAGGATGATGCCGCACTCCGGGAATTGATCTCCACCGCCCTGCGCAAGTACGGGTACACAGTGGTGGAAGCCAGCAACGGTGGTGAAGCTCTGCTGATCTGCGAGAAGGGGAAGACTCCCATCCACCTGATGCTGACTGATGTGGTGATGCCCCAAATGAGCGGCCGCGCCCTGGCTGAACGTTTGGCCCTCAGCTATCCGGAGATGAAGGTCCTCTATATGTCCGGCTATACGGGAGACGCCATCGTCCATCACGGCGTGTTGGATTCAGGACTGAACTTTATCCAAAAACCTTTTAAGATCCTCAGTCTCATAGAAAAGGTACGGGAGGTTCTGGGAGCCGCTGCTGCTGCTTGAGGTTCTGCTGCGCCATTTCTTAACGCCAGGGGAAGGCCAGGCCCCTGGCCGCAGCCGCCAGTCAGAGAGACACCGCGGCCAGGGGCAAAATCTCTGTGTTTCCTATTACTTGGCAGATGCAACCGGATACCCGGCTTCCAACCAGGCCTTGATCCCGCCCGGTTGACGGTAGACGTTCTTGTAGCCCAACTTTTCCGCCCACATGGCTCCATTGTGGCTCCGGGTGCATTTGGTGAAGCCGCAGTAGAACACCAGCAACCGGTCCTTGTCAGGCCCCAGGAGCTTTTCAAATTCAGCCTTCTTGGCCTCGTTCAGGCTCGTCACCTCCGGGATGGGAAATTCAAAATTGACCGCGCCGGGGATATGTTGTTTCTTATAGCTGTCCGCAAAGGGCATGGTATCAATGATCAGCATGGGCTTCTTCTGATCCAGCCAGGTCTTCAGCTCCGGGGTCGTCAACACTTTATAGCCGCCCCGGGCCACTTCTTTATTAAAGTTCACCGCGATCTTTTCCGTGTCCAACTCTTTGCCGCCCAGGTTGCCACTGCCGCAACCCGCCAGACCGAACATGAGGGCCGCTGCCAGCAGGCCCACTCCCCAAAATCTCATTTGCACCATGTCTTATCTCTCCTTTTCTTGAGTAAAATTTGCATTGCGGAATCTTCCCAAACCCACGCTAATCCCCAAGCGCCGGCACCAGAACATAAAAAAGATGGCCGCCACCATCAGCAGATCCCGGAAAAATGCCGCTTTTACGGAGGTGCGTTCGGAAATTTCCGCCAGCGTGAAACAGCCGCAGTCAATGTCCAAATCATTGAGAATGGCGTAGCCCAGAATCACGATAAAAACGAGCAGCATCCACAGGATGATGGTCAGGCTCAACCGCAGGTCAAAGATCAATCCCAGGCCCGCCAATAGCTCCACCACAGGCAGGCCTAAAGCCATCCCGGGCAGAAGGCTCTCCGGCAGGAGTTGAAACTGGGCCAGGGCATGGGCAAAGGCCTGGGGATTCATGAGCTTGACCACACCGGCATAGATAAAGATGCCGGCCAGACTCAGGCGCAGGAGATGGTAGAGCACGGTCAAAATGGCGGGCCTCAGCCCCGAGGCTACAGCCTTAACGCCCCTATCGGCCTGCAATTCTTTGGTTCTGGTCTTACTCATGAATACTTCTTTGGGGTCCTAGGCGTGATCATGGTCCGCGGCCTCAGGCAACCCTCTTTGCCGCCATTCCGGAAAGCCGTAGGGATCACGGTAGACATTTTTATAGCCAAGCTTAACAGCCACCCGGGCTGCCGAGTCGCTCCGGACTCAGGCCAGGCCTGCTCAGTAAAAGACCACCAGGCGTTTCTTATTCGCTCCCAGGAGGGCGCCCATTAACCTTCTAGACCGCCACCGGCCCCACCAGGTGGGCGTCAACGGCAGGTTTACCGCTCCCCGGATATGGCCCGCCTGGTATTCCGCCGGGACCCGGGTATCCACCAGTAACAGACTTTGGGGGTCTTGCTGGTAGCGCTCCGCCATCTCCCCGGTGCTGATGAGGCGATACCCCCTGGCCGCAGCCTGGGCCATTACCTCCGGCCATTCCACTTCCTGCGGCCTAGAGGTAGCCCGCCGCCGCCACCACCCCGCGGCCAGCAAGACCGCGGTTATCAGTGCCAGTAAAACTAAGTAGATGGCCATCATGTCTCCCTCCCAGGAGTTGAGGCTTCCTGAAATCAGGGTCGGGCTCAGGTCAGGGGGATGACCTTATCCGCCAGCTGCATGTGGGTGACGATATCCAGCATGTTCGTGGTTTCCCCCACCTGCTTCTGCTCCAGGAGTTGAAAATGATTGAGGCAGGTGCCGCAGACCAGGACCATGACCCCGCCCTGCGCCAACTCCTGGAGGTTGGATAGGACCTCGGACCCCGCCGCCGCCAGCTTCACCCCGGCGTTGACCAGCACCAGGCACCACAGTTCCCGGCCCATCTCCTTCAGGGTGCCGATGAAATTGACCAGAAGTTTGCGGCCCAGATCATCATCCCCGGTGCCCAGGCGGTCGGTGCCGATGAGGATCAGGATCTTCTGCCCGGGGAATGGCTCGCAGGCGGCGCCGGGCGCGGTACCCCCCCTACCCTCCTGGCGCCGCCCCTGCACCGCCATGGTCCCGGCCTGTGCCGCAACGGTGACCTCATAGCCGGCCCGCTGCAGGAAACGGCTGACGTTATCCCGGGCCGCGGCATTGTCCACCAGTACCGTGAGTTGCTCCACGCCGCCCTGGTCGATGATTTCCTTGGTTTTGATCACCGGGCTGGGACAGGCCAGCCCCCGACAATCAAGTTCTTTGTCAGACATGAATGAGATTCTCCTCTATCCCCATTTTTGGCATGAAACAGCCGCTGCCGTGGTTACTTTCCGGAAGCACTCTTCATTCAGGGGCCACGAGCTTCTGTCCATAAAGGGCCGCGCCCAGGGCGCCCACCAGGTCAGGTTGCTCCGGCACCAGCACCGCGGCCCCCAGGCTTTCTGCCAACAGGGATTTAATGCAGGGGTTATGGGCCACCCCGCCCGCAAAGAGCAGGGGCGGCTTCACCCCCACCCGGTGCAGCATGGCCGCGGTGCGGGCGATAATGGCCAGGTGCAGCCCCAGCGCGATATTGGCCGGGCTTTCGCCCCGGGCCATGAGGCCGGTGGCCTCGCTCTCCGCAAAAACGGTGCACATGCTGCTGATCTGGATACGCCGCTCGGCCTGGAGGGCGAAGTCGCCGAATTTCTCCAGGTCCACCTGCAGGGCCACGGCCATGAACTCCAGAAACTTGCCGGTGCCCGCGGCGCAGCGGTCGTTCATCTCGAACTTGGCCACCTTGCCGTCACTGGTCAGGGCGATGGCCTTGGTGTCCTGGCCGCCGATGTCCAGGATGGTGCGCACCTCGGGAAACAGGCGCCGGGCCCCCAGGGCGTAGGCCTGGATCTCCGTGATCGCGGTGACCTCCGGGTTATCCAGGTTTTCCAGCAACAGCTTGCGGCCATAACCGGTGGCCACTATCCTGGCCGCCCGCACCCGCGCCAGGAGGCTCCGGCACTGGCCCAGGGGATCGAAGGTGGTGGGGAGCAGGTCCCAATGCACCACCTGGCCGTCCTGGAGCAGCACCAGCTCAATGGAGCGGGAGCCGATGTCCATGCCCGCCACCAGGGGACTTGCCGCAGTCACCACTTTTTATCCTTTACAACAACTCGTCCACCAGCCGGTCCCGGGCTGCGTCCAGGAGGGCACAGGCCCGTTCCAGGATCTTCACCGCCCGGTGGGAAGCGCCCGCGGGCCCTGCCGCATTGTCCAGGGCCACCTGCACGAAAGCCAGGCTTTCCGCCATCAACGCGGTTTTCAGTTTCTCCAGCCGCTGGTGTTCCTGAAATCCCGGGTGCAGGTGCAGGGGGATAACCGGGGCCTTGCCACCCGCCATCAGCGCACCATCTCCAGGAAGGCCTCCACCCGGGTCTTGAGCTGCTCCACGTCCTCCAGGCTGTAATCCGTTTCGATGCCGAGCATGGGGAGGCCCGCGTCTTCCAAAGCCCGGCCCACCTTGAAGGCCTCCATGGCGTAAGGCTGGCAGAAATTCAGGGCAAAATGGATCACTCCCTTGACTTCTAGTTCCTTCGCCATGGCCACGATATTTTGGAGCCTCTCCTGATTGGGGGTGAAACAGGCGCAGTCAATGCGCATATAGCGGTCCACCAGGGCCTCCAGCATCTCCTCCAGGGTCTCGCCCCCTTCGTCCACCAAATCCCGGATATTCCTGGTGCCAATACAAGATTCTTCGCCGACGATGACCGCGCCCGCGGATTCCACGATGTAAGGCAGCTTCCAGTTGGGCACGGCCATGGGGCAGCCGGAGAGCATGAGCCTGGGGGTCCCCGGCGGCGTCACGCCCTCCCCGGCCTTAACCCGTTTTTCCAGTTCATCGCACAGCTCGCCGATCTTGGCGGTGAAGCGCACCGGATCGTCATAGAAGCTTACCTGGTTGATGAGCAGCACATCCCGTCCGGAGATGGGGGTGGGAACCGCGGCCCGGAGCCGGTTCAAGCGTTGCAGCACCCGCCGCCGCTGGTTCACCAGCTTGATGGCCTCCTTGAGCCGGGCCGCGGTGATCTCTTGGCCCGTCACCTCTTCGACCCGTGTTTGAAAGCGCCGCAGTTCCGCGCGCCACAACTCCCGGTCGCAGGCCTGCTTCATCTGGGGGATTTCCATGACGTGGACCGGGGCATACTCTGCGAAGATTTCGTAGGCCTTTTTTTTGCCGTCGCAGGTGGTCTCCCCCACCACCAGGTCGCAGGACTCGATATAGGGGCAGAGGCGGGAGAGCTTAAAGCCCACAAAGGATTTGATCAAGGCGCAGGTGTTCCGGGGCAGGATCTTCTCCGCGGCTTCCTTGCCGATCTCGGCCCCGGCGCAGAGCCCCACGCAGACCGCGTCCGCGGCCAGTACCAGCTCTTCCGGCACGAAGACGCAAAAGGTGCCGATGACCTTACGCCCCTGGGCCCTGGCCTCCTGGAGTTCCTTGATCCGCAGGCCGTGGACTTCGGAGAGCACGAAATCCAGGTATTCCATGCCCTTAAGACGCCCCTCCTGGGTCAGATAGATGTCGCCGTAAAACTTGCCCAGGACCTGGAGCAGACCCTCATGGGCCGTCAGGTCCAGATTCAATTTCTCCCACATCTCGTCGTAGGGGGTGGGCATGGATAGATTCTCCTTTGAAGCCCGGCAGGGGTGGTGGCCACCCTGCCTTTCCAGACAAGGTGGCTCCGCCCTTGGCCAAACCTGGGTTTTAATGAACTCTCCGCGGTTTGCAAAAGCCGGAATGGGTTGTCATCCCTCCCGGTTCCGGCGGTCCGGCCTCATTGCGCCTTCCAGGAAAACTGGTATTTGAAGGCCGCAGGTTCCAGCCAATCCACGGTGCGGTTCCCCACCTGGGCAAAGGGATAGCCGAAGGTATTCAGGGGTTCCCCGCTTTGCGGCGGATTGAGGACGAGGTCCCGGCCCACCGCCAGCTTGAGGCGGTATTGGTCGATGCCGCCCCAGAAATATTTCTCATAGGCCTTGGTCTTGGGGTCCTCCGGCGTCAACTTCTCCACCAGCATCGCCTTGCGCACATCCGCCGGATCCACCGGCACCCAACCATAGCCGGGCAGGAAAAATTCCACCCAGCAATGCTGATATTGGGTGATGTCTTCCTCGGGTTTCTTCCCCAAACGCAGCCCGAAAATCTCCCGGGCCGGCACTCCTGCCGCCCGGGCCAGGGCCACATACACCGAAGAGATGTCGGTGCACTTGCCCCCGGGCTTCTGGAGCAGCGCACAGACATCTCCCACCCCGCAGCCCCGGGTCTTGGGGTCGCGGTACATGTGCTGACAGACCCAGTCATAAATGGCCTTGGCTTTGCCTCGAACCGAGTGCTGCCCTTTGGTGATGGAATCCGCCAGCTTCTTGACCTCCCCGGTAATGGGGCCCAGCCGGGTGGCTTTTAGATACGCCTGATAATCGGCCGGGTCCCAACAGGGTTCCCGGGGCGGAAAATTGCGGCGCTGCACCTCTTGACGCCGGGCCTGAAAAGACAGGATGAGTTTGCGGCTCCTGGCGCCCTTGTCCCAGGAGGCAAAGAGAATGGGGTTGCCGTGGACCGGTTCGGTATAGACCGCACCGCGGCGATAGTCACCGCTTACCTTGACTTCGCTGATTAGCTGGTCCTGGTCCGAAACGGGGTAGGGAATCCAGAGCTTAACCTCTTCACCGGCGGGCTGCGCCGACAAATCGAAGTGCATGGTCACGAGGCCGCTTTGCGACGCGGCCCAGGCCAGCCCCGCGGACAGCAGGACCCACAAAATCCCCAGCAAGAAACCTAATTTCCGCATTCTTCCTCCTGCAAGCTGCTTTTTTCTCTAGGCTTTTCCCGCCTCATGTCTCCATGATCAAGGCGTCGGCCACCATCTCCCAGATGTACTTCACTTCGATGTCCAGGTTGAATTTGGGTTTCAGGTTTTTCATGATCTGGTCCCGGCAGTTGGAGCAGCCGGCGATGACCAGGTCCGCGCCCGAGTCCCGGATATCCTGGGCCTTAAATTTTCCGTGTTCGGTCTTTTCTTTCTCGAAAGGCCCCGGCCAATTGCCCGAGCCCGCGCCGCAGCAGTAGCTCTCCAGGCGGTTGTGGGGCATCTCCCGGAAATTCTCCATGTCGATGCAGTGGGAGATAATCTGCCGGGCCTTCTCGAAATTGGAGGCGTCGCCGAAGGTCATGTACGCGGAGCGGCCGTGTTTACAGGAGTCGTGCCAGGTGACGATGCGGCCCGCATGCACGCTCTTATCCACCTTGAGGCGGCCCTCCTCCAGCCATTTGAGCAGCACGTCGAAGAAATAGACGTAGTTGTGGCCGGTGCCGGGGCCGAACTCGTGTTTGAAATGGTTCTCGATATTCAGGCGGGTGCCGTAGGAGGCGCCGCCGCAGTCCGGCAGGATCAGGGTTTTGGCCTGGAGGCGCTTCATGTTCTCCACTTTGCGCCGGGCG
>JAKAKP010000158.1 GCA_021813445.1 Deltaproteobacteria bacterium | reverse complement strand
GTTTGACGTGGCGGGGGCTGGAAACGTTACCAGGGGAGCCGGACTGAGGCCCAGGGCGAAAGCCCTGGTGAAGCCACCGGACCCTACCGTAGGCGCGCCAGTCCTCGACCCTACCTTAGGGGAGGGGGTCTCAGCAATGGGACCTCCTTACCCGACTACCGGCGGGGAAGACTCGCCTCCGACGATGCACCGCCTCCCTATGCCCCGGACACCTTGCCTGCCGAAGACTTTCACCCGCCCTTCAAAAACAACGGGTTGAGGCACATCTTTCGCGGCAACTTCCTGGAACTGGTTAATCCCGTGAAACTGGAGGGAGATACCATCGGCAGCGTCTATTTCAAATGGAGCCTGGCGGTATTTCACAATCTCCTGCGGTTGTATGCCAGCTTTGCAGGTTTGGCTCTCATCCCCTCTTTGATCATTGCCTTTTTCCTGGCCTCTCGTTTTCAAAGACTCATTACCGAACCCATCAAGGGGCTGGCCCAGACCATGAAGACGGTTTCCCAGGAAAAGAATTACACCCTGCAAGTGCCGAAAGAGGGCGAGGATGAGATCGGGGTTCTCATCGACGGTTTTAATGAGATGCTGGCTCAGATTCAGAAACGGGACGCCGCTTTGGAGGAACACCGGGAAAAACTGGAACAGGAAGTCGCCCGGCGCACTGCCCAGCTTTCCCATAGCAACCAGATTTTGGAGGAAAACGTTGCCGCTCTGAACCGGACTGCCAATAGACTGGCCCAAAATGAAAGGCGCCTGGCCTATGCCCAAATGGTGGCCCGGCTGGGGTATTGGGAATGGCATGGCGATACCGACAAATTGATCTGTTCTGCTGAAGTCAGCCGCTTTCTCGGCCTGGAGTCGGAAGAAGTCGGCATGACCCGCATCGATTTTCTCCATTTCATTCATCCCGGAGATCAAGAATTGGTTAAGGAGGCCATGGACGCCTCTCTGGCGTCAGGAAAATCTTTCGGGGTCGATTTTCAGGTCAAGGCGATGGATGGAGCCAGGCGCATTTTGAACCTGCAAGGGGAAGTGGCCTTGGACGCGTCGGGAAAGAATTTCAAAATAACCGGGACCATGCAGGACATTACGGAACGCAAAGACGCAGAACGGGCTGTGGCTGAGAGCGAGGAAAAGTATCGCGCCTTAATGAATAATGCCAGTGAAGGCATTCTATTGGCAGATGTGAAGGGGAATCTCCTGGAAGCCAATAAAAAAATGCTGGAGATGGTTGGCTATTCCCTGCCTGAGTTACTACAGCTCAAATCTATCCAAATCATCCCCGCGGATGATGTACCCCGGGCCCACACGATCTTTAAAGAGCTTCTTGCCAGGGGTACGGTGGCGGTGGCTGAAGCCCGGTTATTGCGCCAGGACGGCAGGATAATTCCCGTTGATCTCACGGCCAGCCTGGTGCGCTACGCCGGAAAAACCGTAGTGCAAAACATCCTCCGGGATATCTCCGAACGCAAAAAAATGGAGGAGGAGCGCCTGCTTCTGAGCAAGCTGGAATCATTGGGGCTTTTGGCCGGCGGCATTGCCCACGACTTTAACAATATCCTCACCGCGATTCTGGGCAACATCAGTCTCGCCAGGATGGAGGCCCAACAGGAACCAGAACTCGGCCACCATTGCCTGCAGAGAATGGGGGAGGCGGAGAGAGCCTGCCTGCGAGCCCGGGCCCTGGCCGGACAGTTGCTTTCCTTTGCCAAAGGCGGCCTGCCCATCAAAAAGCCCACGGCCGTGGCGGCCTTGCTCCGGGAGTCCGTCAACCTGGCCTTAAGCGGTTCCAAGGCCCGCAGCCGCTTAATACTACCCGAGGACCTCTGGCGCATAGAGGTGGACGAAGGCCAGATCAGCCAGGTTTTCAATAATCTGTTGATCAACGCCGACCAGGCCATGCCGGCAGGCGGCACCATCACCGTCCGCGCCGAAAATGTGATCGTGGGGGAGGAGTCGACTATGGAAGAATGCGAGTACGTGCGGATAACCATCAGCGACCAGGGAGTCGGCATCCCCCCCCATTACCTGGGCAAGATCTTCGACCCTTACTTCACTACCAAGCAAAAGGGCAGCGGCCTGGGGCTGGCCACCAGTTATTCCATCGTCAGGAGCAATGCCGGGTATATCACCGTGGAATCCGAACCGGGCGCGGGCACTACCTTCTCCGTCTATCTTCCCGCTACCCAGGCGGCAGAACCATCTCCCCAAATCCCGGCAGCAGCGCCTCTCTCCGGTCAAGGCCGGATTCTGGTCATGGATGACGAGGTGATGGTGCGGGATATTTTGAGCACCATGCTGGGGAAGCTGGGCTTTGAAGTGGCCAGTGCCGCGGACGGTGAAGAAGCGATCCGGCTCTACCAGGAAGCTCAGACCTCGGGGCGGCCTTTCACCGCGGCCATCTTCGATTTAACGGTTCCCGGAGGCATGGGCGGAAAAGAAGCCCTCCGCCGTCTGCTAGCCATCGACCCCCGGATCAAAGCCATCGTCTCCAGCGGCTACTCCGATGATCCGATTATGGCCGAGTTCCGGACCTTCGGGTTTCAGGGCGTGATTTCCAAGCCTTACAGGTTTATGGAGCTGAGCCAGGCCCTGGCCGCAGTACTCACCGCGGCTGAGGGCTAATTAATCATCCGCCAGGCGCTGAATGATCCCGGGAATGGTGGCCGTGGCCACCTGGTGGAGGGTGCCGCCCCCCAGCACCACTTGCAAAGGTACCCCCATCTCCCCGGCCAGGGACACCAGGAGGTCGCAGACCGCCAGACAGTCCGTTTCCATCAGCCCCATGGAGCCGTAATCATTCCGGTGGGAGTTGAACCCGCAGTACCAGACCACCAGATCCGGCCGGAATTCCTGCACCAGGGGCAGATGGCTGTGCACCTTCTCCAGGTAGTGGCTGGAGCCCGCCTGGGGCCGGAAGACATTGAACTCCACGGCCAGGCGGTCCAGGGCACGATAGTCGCTGTAGCAGAAGCAGAGGTGCAGCGCGTCCCGGCGGCGCTTCGTTCAGAATGACAGGGAACAGCTTTTCCCGGAGGTCCCGACTGGGTATGATTTGGGGATGCAAGTTCTGAAAGTTATGAGCACGGATTGGAGGCCAAAGAAGATAAGCCGGCAGTCTCCCGGACCTGGCAACCCTCGGCGGTGGCCAGCATTATCTGCTCCACCCGGCCCTGGCTGTAGCACACCACGGTCTGGGCCAGGGCCGCCACGTCTTCCGGGTCGTGGGTAATGAGGATCATGGGAATGGTAAAGCGTTCCTGAATCTTCAGGAGTTCCCGGCGCATTTTGGCCCGGAGCAAGGCGTCCAGGGCCGAAAAAGCCTCATCCAGGAGGAGGAGTTGGGGATTGCAGATGAGGGCCCGGGCCAGGGCCACCCGCTGCCGCTGCCCGCCGGAAAGGTCCCGGGGCAGACTGGTCCTGAGTTCGGTGAGTTCAAAGATTTCTAGGAACTCCGCCACCCGCTTGCGCTCGTCCTTGCCCAAGCCCCAGGGCCAGTGTTTCGCCAAACCGAAACCCAGATTGGCGGCGACGCTAAGGTGAGGGAACAGGGCGTAATCCTGGGGCACATAGCCGATAGCCCGGCGCCGGGCCGGGATATTGGTCTTCTTTTGCTGATCGAACAGCACCCGGTCCCCCACCACGATCCTGCCCACATCCGGCGTCAGCAACCCCGCCAGGAGCTGCAGGGTCATGGTCTTGCCGGACCCCGAGGGGCCGAAGAGCACCAGGCGCTCACTTTCGGAGGAGAAGTCCACATCCAGGGCAAATTTGCGCCCCCGGGTGGCCACCTGTTTTTTGACTTCAACTTGAATATGCATAACGGACTCAGTGAAAATTTTTGGGAGCCACAGTGCCGGGAGATTTGCAAAACTCCAATTCGTCCCCCACTCTGGCGTCCAATTCCCTCAAGGCCGGGCCGGTGATCATGGCGGTGATCATCTCGCCACCGCCGAGGTCCACTTTGACCCGGGCCAGCTCCGTCCCCTCTTCGATCTCCACCACTTTGCCTTTAAAGATATTCCCGGTGCCGAACTTCATGGCTTCTCCCCCCTAAAGCCGTTATCCGCACTAAGGCTTGCCGAATCCATATTTGCTTAAGATAGCCATAGCTTGCGGAGTGGCCAGAAAGTCCAAGAATTCTTGGCCCAGGGCCTTCTTCTGGCTGGCCGCCACCAGGGCCACGGGATAGACTATAGGTTGATGCCCCTGCACTTGGGTCACCGTCTTCACCTTCCCCTTGGCAATGGCCGCGTCGGTGGCGAAGACAAACCCGGCGTCCACCTCGCCCCGGCTGACGTAATCCAGCACCTGGCGCACCGATTCTCCCTTGATGAACTTGGGCTGGAGCGGCTCCCATAACCCCGCTTGGGTCAAAGCCTCCTGGGTATAGCGGCCCACCGGCACGCTGGCGGGATTGCCCAGGGCCACCCTTTTGACCGCAGGTTGCGCCAGGTCTTTCAGGCCGGACAGGGAGAGCTTGGAGTCCTGGGGCACGATGAACACCAGGGTATTGCTGACAAAATTTTTGCGGCTCGCCGACGCAATCAGGCCTTTCTCCTGGGCCTGGTTCATGGTCTTTTGGTCCGCGGAGGCAAACACGTCCACCGGCGCACCCTGGGCGATTTGCTGGAGCAGGGGACCCGATGCGGCAAAATTGAAAATGACCTTGGTTCCGGGATGCTGCTGCTCGAAGTTCCGCCCTATTTCCGGGAAGGAATTGGTCAAACTGGCCGCCGCGGAGACCGTCAGTTCCTGGGACGCCCCCCAGGCCGGCTGCCCCAGGGCGAGGCCCACCAATACCCCCAAAACGCCCATCCACCTCAACTTGATTGCCATAAACCTTCCTCCGAAACTTACCAGGCGCTAGCCCGTAGAATTTTACCGGCAGTGGCCAGGATCAAAACGCAGACCGCGGAGGTGAGAACCACCAACACCAGGGCCAACTGGTCGTTGCCGGCTTGCACCGCGTCATAGACCGCCAGGGAAAGGGTCTGCGTCTTGCCGGGCAGATTCCCCGCCACCATCAAAGTGGCGCCAAATTCTCCCATGGCCCGGGCAAAGGCCAACATGGTGCCCGCGAGAATACCCCGCCAGGCCAGAGGAAAAGATACCCGCAAAAAGACTCCCCATTCCGACATGCCCAGGGTCCGGGCCGTATTTTCCAGATCCGGGTTGACTTCTTCCAGAGCAGCCCGGGCCGATTTCAGGACCAGGGGGAGCGACACCAGGGCCGCGGCCAGGACCGCTCCCTGCCAGGTAAAGATCAAGGTGAAGCCGAAGGTATCCTCCAGCCAGCGGCCCAGCCAACCGTTGCGGCCCACCAGGACGATCAGGTAATAGCCCAGGACCGTGGGAGGCAGGACCAGGGGCAAGGTACAGAACGCATCCAGCCAATCCCGTCCCCAAAACCGGCGCCGGGCCAGGGCATAAGCCAGGGCCACCCCGGCCAGGAAGGCCACGCCGGTGGCCAGGCCGGCTACTTTCAGGGTCAGCCACAGGGGTTTGAAATCCAGCAGGTTGTCCATAGAGACCATCTCGAGATTATTTGCCGACTATCTCCATCAAAAGCATATATTGTGCCACAAAAGATATGTCATTGAATTATTAAGATAAATTAGCTATTAAGAGAATATCTTCAGATCTGTAGCAGCTATTATTATACAATATAGTAATAATTAATTACTATTATGTAGAAATAACCAGTCTTAAAATATATCTATTTTTCATATATGTTTTCTTGATAAATTTGGGATCGGTCTAAATTTACTTGCCAAAGGGGCATTTCTGGGGATAGGTGCACACCTTACAATCCAGGCAAAAAGCGCCGTTGGCCATGTGGGCCAGATCCCGCCGGGTGATGTTCAGACCCGCCAGCAGCCGCGGCAGCAGCAGGTCGAAGCTGGTGGTCTTGAAGAACAGGGCGCAGGCCGGCACCCCCATGACCTGCACCGCCCCGATCCGGGCCAGCAAAGTCATGGCCCCGGGCACGATGGGCGCGCCGTACAACATCTCGGTGGCCCCCGCGTCCGCCAACCCCTGGCGGGTGACGTCATCCGGGTCCACCGACAGCCCCGCGGTGGTTACCAGCAGATCAATGCCGCAGTCCAGCAGGGCCTTGACCCCATCGCCGATGGCCTGCCGCTCATCCGGCACAATCAGGGATTTTTGTACCTGCCCGCCGAACTGCTCCACCTTGGTGGTGATGATGGGGATGAATTTATCCTCCACCAAACCCATGAACACCTCGGTGCCGGTGACCAGGATGCCGACCCGGGGCGGACGCAGGGGCAGGACCTGAAATATGGGACCATCGCTGAGGACCGCCAGGGCTTTATGAAAATCGGCCCGGGGCAGATAGAGGGGAATGGCCCGGGTGGCGCCCAAAACCCGGCCCTGGTTGAGCAGCGTAAAACTCTGGCGGCAGGCGCACATGACTCCCGGCACCAGGTTGAAGGCCTCGAGGCGCGCTTCCTCTACCACCAGCAGCCCGTCCCGGGCGGCCTGGAGATTGATCTTCCCTTCCCGGGGCTGGTCTGCGAAGCTGACGCCGTCACCGGCCAGGGCCCGGGCAAAGGCCAGGGCGGCCTCGTCTTCGTGGACCCACTCCGGGCCGGCATGATTACCGGTCATCACATAGAGATGCCGCCGCCCCATCTGCTGCAAGCGGCAGAGATCGCCGACGCCGATTACCTGGCCCTTCTCGAAAGCCGGGCCTTTGCTGGCGCCGGGGACGATCATGGTCATGTCGTGCAAGGCCCGGTGGCCCACCGCCTGCTCCGCGGGCAGGGATTGCAGGAAGGGGGCCGGCGCGGGGTGCCCCTCTTCCTGACTATCGGTCAGGTACGGGGCCTCCCCCTGGCAGGCCCGGCAAACGCCGCCATCCTGGGCCGGATAACCCTCCCGGCACAGGGGGCAGATGGTCATCCGTCCCCGGGAGCGCCTCTCCAGAAATTGCGGCCGGATTTGGACCCGCTCCCAACTCAGGATGTCCGGTCCGGCCTCCCGGATTTCTGTCAGGAGCCGGGTTGAGTCCTGGTCCTTTTTCGCAGTCAGTTTGCCGTACCAGTTATTAATCTCCGGCCAGCCGGCCACCTTGGCCGGGTCCATGAAGACCCGCACCCCTTCCCCCTGGTATTTGTCGTAGAGGGTGAGGGCGTAGCGGCCCAGATTGACCACCTTGAGCCAACCGTTGCCGATAGTGCAGGGCGTGAGAATCTGGATGGCGTCCGGGAGGCAATTCCTGGTTTCGCTCACCGCGTCAAATAAGACTTCCGGGGCCAACCGCCTCCGGGCCTCTTCCACCATGAAGCCGCCGACAA
This sequence comes from Deltaproteobacteria bacterium, assembly GCA_021813445.1. Taxonomy (GTDB): domain Bacteria; phylum Desulfobacterota; class Desulfobaccia; order Desulfobaccales; family 0-14-0-80-60-11; genus SURF-52. The sequence goes on along the minus strand of JAKAKP010000158.1, from coordinate 23,376 downwards.
TGACCCCCGGCGCCGGGTAACCATGGAAGCCTTGCACTAATTCTAAAAATTCCTCAAAGGAGTATTTTCCAATTTTATGCATCAGCGTTATTCCTACGTTATTCCTATTATGGCGTTATCTTATTCAGAACATATCGCATTCCAAAAAAAATAGCGAAATATTTTCGCTAGAAGTCATTTCAAAACCTCGAATAACCCTGAATGGTCATTCTGAACGCAGTGAATCTCGCATTTTCGAGGCGTTGAGATCCTTCACTACGTTCAGGATGACAGAAAGAGAGGTTTTGAAATGGCTTCTAGACTTTACCCCGGTACTCCCCCCTAGGTCCCAGAGGTCCTCATACCAAATCGCAATCAAAAGACAACAAACTGTAGGGGCGAACCTTGTGTTCGCCCAACGAGGCAGGGCGAATACAAGATTCGCCCCTACGAAAAAATATCCGTTTGATTGCGACTTGGTATCAAAATACAGGGGTAGACCCATCCTCAGGCCTACCCCCTGCCTTGAAAAGTTCTTGGGGTAGCACAGGCTTTCCAGCCTGTGCGGATTAACAGGGCGGGCGAGACGCCCGCCCCTACGACTTTTTTCATAATTTACGGATGGGCCAATGGCTCATGAGCCACTAACCTGAAGAAAAAACCAGGTCCGCGCTCAGATCTTTTCGATCTGCACTGCGCAGGCCTTATATTCCGCGGTCTGGGAGACCGGGTCGAAGACCGCATTGGTGAGCCAGTTGGCGCAGGCCTCCCGGAAGTGGAAGGCCATCCATACCATGCCCTCCGGCACCTCCTGGGTGACCCTGGCCTTGACCTTTACTTCGCCCCGGCGGGACCGGACCTTGATGAGCTCGTTGTGGGCGATGCCCAGTCTGGCCGCGTCCTGGGGCGAGATATCCGCGGTCTCCTCCCCCAGGATGTCGTTCAACCCCAGGCAGCGCCCCGTTTGGGTCCGGCTGTGGTATTGGGTAAGCCGGCGGCCGGTGCTGAGCACCACGGGATATTCCGCGTCTGGCACTTCCGCCGGCGGAGTCCAATCAATTGCGGCAAACTTCCCCTGGCCGCAGGTGAAACAACCATCTTTGTGCAGGGTGCAGGTGCCGGGATGTTCGAGATCGGGCACCGGCCATTGCAGGCCGTCGCCCTCAATGCGGGAGTATCTGATCCCGACCAGGGAGGGCGCCAGGTGGGAGACTTCGTTATCCCAGATTTCCTGGCCGCTGTTGGAGGCCCATTCCTGCCCGAACCGTTTGGCCAGCTCCTTGAAGATCCACCAGTTGGGCTTAGCTTGGCCCGGGGCCTGGGAAACCTTCCGCACCCGGTTGACCCGGCGCTCGCTGCTGGCGAAGGTGCCGTCGTCTTCGCTCCAGGCCGCGGCCGGGAAGATGACGTCGGCAAAGCGGGTGGTCTCGGTGGGGAAGATATCGTGGCAGACCATGAATTCCGCGGACTCCAGGCAATGCTCCACGTGCCGGATGTCGGGCTCGGTATTGGCCAGGTTCTCCCCGAAGACATAGAAGAACTTGACCTTGCCGTCCACCAGGCCGTCCATCATCTGGGGCATCATCAGGCCGTTCTTTTCCGGCAGCTTCACCCCCCAGGCGGCCTCGAACTTGGCCCGGGCCGCGGGATCTTCCACCTTCTGATAGCCCGGGAAGACGTTGGGCAGTGCGCCCATGTCGCAGGCGCCCTGGACATTGTTCTGGCCCCGGAGCGGGTTGACGCCGCCGCATTCGAAGCCGACGTTGCCCAGGAGCATCTGCAGGTTGGCGCAGCTCATGACGTTGTTGACCCCGCAGGTATGCTCGGTAATCCCCAGGGTGTAGATGAGCATCGCGGGCTTGACCGCGGCCAGCCGGCGGGCCACGTCAATGAGCATTTCCTCGCTGATGCCGGCGATGGGCGCCACCCGCTCCGGCGGATACTCCATGACCTTGGCCTTGAGGGCCTCGAAGCCGGTGCAGCAGCGTTCCACGTAATCCCGATCATAGAGGTCTTCTTTGATCAGGACATGCATCAAACCATTGAGATAGGCCACGTCGGAGCCCACCTTGATGGGCACGTGGACCTTCGCGAACTCCGCCAGCTTGGTGCGCCGCGGGTCCGAAACAATGAGCTGGGCCCCATTCATCACCGCGTTTTTCAGAAAGGTCGCGGCCACGGGATGGGCCTCAGTCATATTTGAGCCGATCACAAAAAACATCTTCGCCTTCGCAAAATCCGCGAAGGAGTTGGTCATCGCTCCAGAACCGAAGGAAGCCGCCAGCCCGGCGACTGTAGGAGCGTGTCAGGTACGGGCGCAGTGATCGATGTTGTTCGTGCCGATCACTGCGCGGAAAAGTTTTTGCATCTGGTAAGAATCTTCGTTGATACTGCGGGCGCAACTGACGCCCGCCACGGAGTCCGGCCCGTGCTTGGCGATGGTCTCCTTGAGCTTGGCGGCCACCAGGTCCAGGGCCTCATCCCAGGAGGCTTCCCGCAACTCCCCGCCCTTTTTATCCCGAACCAGGGGGGTGGTCAGACGCTCCGGAGAATAGATAAAATCGTAACCGAAGCGGCCCTTGACGCAGAGGCGGCCCTTGTTGGGCGCCGCGCCCTCCACCCCGGTCACCTTGATGATCTTGCCCGCCCGGACGTGGAGCAGCAATTGGCAGCCCACGCCGCAGTAGGGACAGGTGGTGCGGACCTTGTGGGTCTCCCAGGGGCGGCCCTGGCCCATGGCCTTCAGTTCCAGCAGCGCCCCCACCGGGCAGTCCTGCACGCACTGGCCGCAAAAAACGCAGTCCGAATCGCTGTAGGTAATATCGGCGCGGGTGACGATCTTGTTGTGCGCCCCCCGGTAGCCGATGCTGATGGCCTGGTTCACCTGCTTTTCATTGCAGGCCCGGACACAGCGGCCGCACATGATGCACTTGGAAAGATCCCGGCGGATCAGGTTCTTATTATCTTCCAGATAATAAGGATGGTCCGGGGGATAGGCGAAATCGGGCGTCGCCACCTGATAGCGATACGCCAGGGCCTGGAGCTCGCAGACCCCGTTGGCTTCACAGACCAGGCAGTTATGATTGCCGGAGGCCAGCAACAGCTCCAGCACCATGCGCCGGGACGCGTCGATGCGAGGCGATTCGGTGTGAATCACCATGCCCGCGGCGGCCACCGTGGCGCACGCGGGCAACAGGGTCCGGGCCCTTTCCACCTCCACCATGCACATGCGGCAGGAACCGGTGGCGGTGGTGTCTTTCAGGTGGCACAGGGTGGGGATGGTGTAGATGCCCGCGGCCCGGGCTACTTCCAAGATGGTTTGCCCGGGTTGGAACTCTACGGTCATCCCGTTGATAGTTAACGTGGGCTTGCTCATACGCGATCTAACCTCCATCTCTCATGGGGTGGTGAGGGCGATAATTCTTCAGCGCGGTGAAGCCGCGGGGCAATAACCGGCTTGACGGTATTCTTACAAAAGAATAGCGACTCCCTAAAAATATTCCCCAACTTACTTGGCGCTAATAAAATTTAGCAATTTCACTACCTTGTAAGACATCTTTCCGCTTGACCTTTGGCCATGCCCCTTGGGGACCCGGCGGCCGGGGCGGTCTCCTCGACCCTTATCGGCTTTCTTTCCTTCCGATATTCTTGTCCCAGGATAGCCAAGTCCCCCAAAAAAAACAACCCTTTTTTCCATGCTGGTTGGACCAAATTTGGGTCAACAAACTGGTAGGAAGGAAAGCGAGAAGGGGTGATATTGACCTGTCATTCTGAAAGAAGCGAAGCGGAGTGAATCCCGGGTTTTAGAGGGGGGATAGAAACCCCTCGTGTCCGCCCCATAAAAAAAAAGAAAGTTCAGAAATGGTCCTGAACCTGTCTTTTTTATGTTCAAATTATGTTGATATTACAGCAGCCTGGCCCCCAGTTCCGCCACGTCCGATCTTTCCCCCTTGACCAGGGTGATGTGACCGGTAATCCCCTTTTCTTTAATCCTTTCCACCAGATAGCTGAGGCCGTTGGAAGAGGCGTCCAAATAGGGATGATCGATCTGTTCCGGGTCGCCGGTGAAGACGATTTTGCTCCCCTTGCCCACCCGGGTGAGGATGGTCTTGATCACGTGGGGGGAGAGGTTCTGGCTTTCGTCGCAGATAATGAACTGCCGGGGAATGCTGCGGCCCCGGATATAAGTCAGGGCCTCCAGCTCGATTTTGCCGTTATTCAGCAGATATTCGGAGCAGCCGTTGGGGCGGACGTGCTCGTTGCAGAGATACTCCAGGTTGTCATAGATCGGCTGCATCCAGGGCCGCATCTTGTCTTCTTTATCGCCGGGCAGATACCCCAAATCGTTGCCCAAAGGCACGATGGGCCGGGTAATCAGCATGCGGTTATATTTGCCGTCTTCCTCGAAGATCTTTTCCAGGCCTGCGGCCAGGGCCAGGATGGTTTTGCCGGTGCCGGCCTTGCCCACCAGGGTGACAATCTTGATGTTGTCATCCAAGAGCAGGTCCAAAGCGAATTTCTGCTCTTTATTTAATGACTTAATGCCATAAACGGTCTTGCCGTCATAAACCAACTTGTTGAGCTTATTGCCATAGTAGCGGGCCAAGGCGGAAACCGACGGGTTTTCAGGGACTTTCAGGATACAGAACTGGTGCGGGTAAAGATTGTTCTGGTTGAAATCGACATAACCTTCTTGATAAAAACGGTCAATATCTTTTTCGGAAAGATATACTTCCCGCACGCCATTATATAGTTGGGCGTAATCAACTTTATCGCTATAGAAATCCTCAGTGGCTATTCCTAAAACATCGGCTTTGATGCGCAGGTTCAAATCTTTGGTAACCAGAACCACCGGATCGGGCTCATTTTTGGTGAGATAATAAGCCATGGCCAGGATTTTGTTATCCACATTATTTAAATCGACGCCCTCAAAAAGCTCGTAGGTCTTGTGGCCGTTTAATTCAATCTTAACCGACCCCCCGTTAGGCAGCGCCACTCCTTCCGAGAGGCGGCCGATGAGCCTCAAATCATCCAGCTTTCTGGAGGCATCCCTGGCGTTTCTGCCGATTTCATCTCCTCTTCTTTTTATCCGATCCAATTCCTCGATGACCGAAAGAGGCAGGACAATGGCATTATCCTCGAAAGAAAATAAAGACTCCGGGTCATGCAAGAGGACGTTGGTATCCAAGATATAGGTTTTTCTCATCGCACCCCTTTCGTATTCATAGACAACTTTGTTACAGGAACAGCATCAAAAATAATAATTATAAGATGTTGTTATATTGTTACATAAATAAATATTTTACTTTATCATACCATATGCCGGATATTTTGTGAAGAGATTTCCCCAATATACTGGTGATGAACACAATTATTTGCCTGCAATGGTGGTAACATTATCAAATTCCTAACAAATAATTCATTAAACCATAATTCTCCATAGTATCCGCTAGATATTACTCTTCTTATTGATTACCGGGGGTTAGGCGCTACTTTGCTTCCTTAACTCATCCTGAAGGTTTAAAGACCGACGGGCAAGGCGGGCGGCCATCCCGGTCCCGGTAAGGGAGCTAGCCCCAACGGTGCCAAAGGAGTAAGCCAAGGCCCTGGGAGGCGAATGGGCCTCCCGGCCCAAAGAAAAAGAGGCTGGCAACCACCGTTGCCAACCCCTGATAAATTTTCCTAAATTTGGTGGAGCTGAGGGGAGTTGAACCCCTGACCTCTTGAATGCCATTCAAGCGCTCTTCCAACTGAGCTACAGCCCCAGGCCCAAAAGTGTTTTTAACAAAAGGGCCGGGGGCTGTCAAGTACCCGGAAAATAAATCTCCCCCGATCGGGAGAGTTTTCTGGATTAGCTCTGCAATGTTCGCGGGAGGCAGATGAGAAGGGGGCTGATGCCAGGCCCAACCAGACGGCAATCTTTCTATGGAGGCTGACCCGCGTCCGTCTGCGCCTGCGGGGGCGTCCCTGGCGGTCCGGGCGGCTTGCATGAGGCTTGCTATGGGAAGGGGGATTGGAGTTGACCGGGAATAATGATTATTCTATGATATTCTGGATTAAGATCGGGGTAATTTGATAAAAAGCGGGGTATTGCCGCGCTTCGATTAATATTGAGGAAATAAATGTCAGCAACAGAAAAGATCAATGTCCTTTTTGTAATAAAACCGGTGCAATGGAGTGGGGCTGATAAAGTTTTATTGGATGTGGCGACGTCTCTAAATAAGGATAAATATCAAGTCATATTTGCCATAATTGGACTGCATCCCAGTGAAGAGGCGGTGATTCCCGAACGTTTCCCGCAGATAAGATTTGACATGCCCAATTTGCATGGCTGGCGGCAAGCTATTTTTTCATTGCAGCTTGGTTGGCTGATACATAAATATAACATCAAAATTATCCACATGAACAGTTATCATCCGGGAAATTACTGCCGGCTGGCGGCGTTTTGGGCCCGCGTGCCGATTATCATCGACCACTGGCACGGATTTAATCGCTTCAGTCTGAAGAGAAAGATTCTTTGCCGTCTTTATAATTCTTTTACTGATCTCAGTTTCGCGGTTTCGGAACTCGTGGGCCGCTACGTGCAGGAGCAATGCGGGATAAACCCGGCGCGGCTCAAGGTCCTGTATAACGCGGTGGATCCGGCCCTATATGAGAAAACAGGCCGGGCTGCAAAGGTCCGGCAGGAATTGGGGCTCCCTCCGGAGGCGCAGGTGGTGGGCCTGGTGGCCCGCCTGGACCACCGGGCCAAGGGCCACCTGGAATTGCTCCAGGCCCTGTCCCTCCTCAAAGACAAGCATACTGTCCACGCCTTGATGGTGGGGGGCGGCCGGCGCCAGGAGGAGATGCGGCAGCTCGCGGCCTCCCTGGGATTGGGCGAGGTGGTGCATTTTTTGGGGAACCGCCGGGATGTGCCCGACTTGCTGGCGGCCATGGATATTTTTGTCCTGCCCAGCCATAGCGAAGGCGTGTCCCTGGCGGTGCTGGAGGCCATGGCCGCGGGGTTGCCGGTAATCGTCAGTGCGGTGGGCGGGTTGCCGGAAATCGTCCACGATGGAGAAACCGGCCTGTTGATTCCCCCGAAAGACCCGGAGGCCCTGGCCCAGAGCCTGGCCCGGGTCCTGGAGGAACCCGGCCTGGCGCAGGGTTTGGGACAAAAGGCCCGGCAGCAGGTGCTGAAGAAGTATTCCCTGGAGCGCCTGGGCCAGGTGGTCAATGCCGCGTATGATGAGTTGGTAGAAACGAAATTGCGAAGGCGAGCCTGACCCCCCTCGCCCCGGCCCTCTCTCCCCCGCCGGGGGGATAGGCATTATCCACAAGTCTTAATTTGGCGGGAGAGCATTTCTGATTGTGTCCAGATTCTGCCAGGGCTAAATTCTTATGAGCTACGGGGTCTTAAGGTTGGGGCGCATCAAAATCCCCCCAGCCCCCTTTTTCAAAGGGGGAGTAAGAAAGCGCCTGATTTAAAGTATTCTTTGGTGGCGCAGGCTTTCCAGCCTGCGCAGTTTTTCGGCTCAGCCTGGGAAGGCTGCGCCACGAATGCACTATTTTGAACTTTGAACCCCGATATTCCTTTTAGATTATGACAGTAATTTCTCAGACTCCCATCAAAGTCCTGCAACTCCTGGTGACCATGCCCGTGGGCGGGGCGGAGATCATGGTGGCCGACATTGCCACCGGCCTGGACCCGGCAAGGTTTGAGGTAATCACCGCCTGCCTGGGGGAGCCAGGGCCCATGGGGGAAGAGCTGCGAGGCCGGGGGCAGAGGGTGATCGGCCTGGGGCTGGATCTCAAACGCGCCGGGACCTGGACCATGGTGGGGCGGGTGCGGCAGCTGCTGCAAGAAATCCGGCCGGATATCCTGCATACCCATCTTTACCATGCCAATCTTTACGGCCGGATCGCCGCTTTGGGTCTGGGGCTTTCCGGGGTGGTGGCCACGGTCCACAATATTTATGCCCGGGTGAAGCTCCACCGTTGCCTGGCCAATTATCTGCTGGCCCGGCTGGGGGACTATGTCCTGGTTTTCAGCCCCCAGGTACGGGCGGACGTGCGGCGTTATGACCGGGTGCCGGAGGCGAAGCTGCGGATGCTCACTCCCGGCGTGCGCCTGGAGGAACCTGACTCCGGCGCAAATAAGGAGGAAGCCCGGCGCAGCCTGGGGATAAGCGGCTTTTGCCTGGGCAACGTGGCCCGCCTGGAGGAGCAGAAAGGGCATGACGATCTGCTGCAGGCAGTGGCCCAGGTGCGGGGGGAGATCCCCGATCTGACGCTGCTGCTGGTGGGGGAGGGGACCCGGCAGGCGGCTTTGCAGTCCCTGACCCGGGAATTGGGTTTGGATCAGGTGGTGCGCTTCCTGGGCACCCGCCGGGATATCCCCCGGATTTTGCGGGCTTTGGACGCCTTTATCATGCCGTCCCGCTGGGAAGGCATCCCCTTGACACTGTTGGAGGCCATGGGTTATGGTCTGCCGGTCATCTCCACCCGGGTGGGCCGGGCCCCGGAAATCATCCAGGATGGCGTCAATGGCCGCCTGGCGCCGGCGGCCGCGCCCGGGGCCCTGGCTCAGGCGCTCCTGGAGCTTTATCAGCACCCGGAATTGCGGGCACAATGGGGGGAGCAGGCCCGGCGCACCGTGCGGGCGAAATACACGCTGGCGCATTTCCTGGAGCAGTTCGCAAGCATTTACCTGGAGCTGTACGAGAAGGGCAGGGGGGGAGTGAAGTGAGCCGTAAGCAGTGAGCAGTGAGCAGTAAGCAGTTGCTCATGATCTTTTGGCTCACGCGTAAATTATGAAAAGAGTCGTAGGGGCGGGCGTCTCGCCCGCCCTGTTAATCCTCACAGGCTGGAAAGCCTGTGCTACCACAAGAACTTTCGTAACAGACGAGCTTGTTTTTTTCTGACCACTGGCCACTGACCACCATTCAGAGGCTTTAATCATAAAACCGCCCGATTTTTTAATATGTCCACACCTCTCAGAACCTACACCATCCTGCACACCGAGTCCTCCCTGGGGTGGGGGGGGCAGGAACGGCGGATTTTCGCAGAAGCTGTGGCCATGCGGGAGCGGGGCCACCGCCTGCTCCTGGCGGCTGACCCCCGGGGGGAGCTGCTGCCCCGGGGCGAGCAGGCCGGTTTTTTTGTAAGCCCCCTTAATTTCGGGGGCTGGCGCAACCCGGGCGCAATTTTGGCCCTGCGCTCCCTGGTGCAGCGGGAAAAGGTGGACTTCCTCAACACCCACAGTTCCCTGGACTCCTGGGTGGGCATGTTGGCCTTGATGGGCTTACAAAAACCTCTGTGGGTGCGCACCCGGCATCTGTCCACCCCGGTGAAGGGCAGTTGGCCCACCCGTTGGCTTTACCAGACGCCCCAGGCCACCATCACCACCAGCGAGGGCATCAAGGAACTGCTGCAGCAGCGGGTGGGGGTGGACCCGCAACGAGTTTTTTCGATTCCCACCGGGGTGTCCCTGACGGAGTTTGCCCCCAGGGAGGCGGATGTTCATTTACGGGAACAATTGCAAATTCCAGCAGGCTCTTTTATCTGGGGCATGGTCTCGGTCCTTCGCTCCTGGAAGGGGCATCTCTACGCGCTGGAGGCTTTGAGGCAACTGGTGGACGCCGGCCTGCCCACCATCCTGGTGGTGGTGGGGGAGGGACCGTACCGCAGCCTGATTGAGCCCCGCATCCAGGAATTGGGGCTGAACGCACAGGTGCGCCTGGTGGGCTACCAGGAGGACGTGACCCCCTGGCTGGCCCTGATGGAGGTGGTGGTCATGGCTTCCTACGCCCACGAGGGTGTGCCCCAGGCCGTGCTCCAGGCCCTGGCCATGGGCAAACCCGTGGTGGGCACCACTGTGGGGGGCATCCCGGAGGTGATCCGCCCCGGGGAGACAGGTCTCCTAATGCCGCCGAAGGATGCCCACGCCCTGGCCGCAGCCCTGCGCCAATTATGGGAGCAGCCCACCCTGCGGCAGGAGATGGGACAACGGGGCCGGGATTTGGTCATCCAAAAATATTCCCTGGGGCAGATGGCCGCACAGGTGGAAGAAGTATATGATGGGGTATGGGAGGAACATCTGTCAGCTAGTCATTTATGGAAACCCACTGGCTAATCTTAACCATTTCCGGTTTGGTCCTCCTGTGGGCCGCGTCTTTGTTCCTGATGCGCCACTGGACCAGGGCCCGCCTGCTGCGCGCCTTTATGGAGCAGGAGGGCAACGGCTTTGTGATTGCGTTGCCCCAGACGGCTGCGCCCCGGCCGGAGGACCAGGCGGCCCGGGAAATCATCCGGCGCTATCGCCGCCGCTATCTCCTGAAACTGTGGCCGGACACCGCGTTCAGCTTCGGGGTGGTCAACGACCTGGCCCTGGAGATGATTCAGGAGATCGCCGGGATCTATTATCCCGAGGAAGAAAGGCCGGAACTGAGGGCCTCTCTCAAGGACCTGGTGGGATTATACAACCGGGTGGGGGCGCGGCTCCAGGGCCTGCTGGAGACCAGGGCGCTGCGGCCTTTTCAGGACATGGAAGTGCAGACGATCCTGCGCTACCACGAGATGTACCGCAGCGTCAAGAACCATTGGGGCTATCAATTCATCAAGCGGCACCACCTGGACAAGGTGGCCCGCTGGGGCTGGGCCGCGATCAACTACGCCAACCCCTGGTATTGGGGCCGAAGAGCGTTTTATGAAGGGAGCAAAGAGCTGGCGGCCCGGGTGGCCCTGGCCCGGATCGCCGATATAGTGGGGGAAGAAGCGCTGCTGGTGTATGGACGGCGCCTTTCCAACGGCGATTGAATTAACCTATTTGCATCATATATAAGTATGCTCAATCTCCTGAAAACCCACTTCGGCTTTGAGCAATTCCGGCCGCTGCAGGAAAAGATCATCCGCGGCGTCATGGGGGGCCGGGATGGCCTGGTGCTGATGCCCACCGGCGGCGGCAAGTCCCTGTGCTTTCAATTGCCGGCGCTGCTGCTGCCGGGATTGACCCTGGTGATCTCCCCCTTGATTTCCCTGATGAAAGACCAGGTGGACGCGCTACGGGCCAACGGCATCCCCGCGGCCTTCATCAACAGCACCTTAACCCGGCCGGAAATCGCCCGGATTCAGGCCGAGGCCCAATCCGGGAAGATCAAAATTCTCTACGCGGCGCCGGAACGCTTGATTCTGTCGGAGTTCCAGCAATTCCTGCAAAAAATCCAGGTCAGCCTGATAGCCATCGACGAATCCCACTGCATCAGCGAATGGGGGCACGATTTCCGTCCCGATTACCTGAACCTGAAGATGTTGCGCAAGATCTTTCCCCAGGTGCCGGTGCTGGCCCTGACGGCCACGGCCACCCCCCGGGTGCGGGAGGATATCGTCCGGCAACTGTCGCTGGAGAAGGCGAAAATCTTTATCTCCAGCTTCAACCGCCCCAATCTGACCTACATGGTCCTGGGCAAAGAGGATGCCTACGGCCAGCTCCTGGAAATCCTGCGGGAACACCGGCAGGAGGCCGCGATTATTTATTGCTTTTCCCGGAAAGACACCGAGAATCTGGCCGCGGATTTACGGGCCGAAGGGCTTGACGCGCTGGCTTATCACGCAGGGCTGGAAAACGAGGAGCGCCGGAGCAATCAGGAGAAATTCATCCGGGACGAAGTCCAGATCATCGTGGCCACCATTGCCTTCGGCATGGGCATTGACAAGCCGGATGTGCGCCTGGTGATCCACTATCATCTGCCCAAATCCATTGAAGGCTACTACCAGGAAACGGGCCGGGCCGGCCGGGACGGGCTGCCCAGCAAGTGTATTCTGTTTTACTCTGCCGCTGATGCCGTGAAGCAGCAGTATTTCATCCGGCAGATCGAAGATGCGAACGAGCGCCGGAATGCCTATCAGAAGCTGGAGCAGATGGTGGCCTATGGCGAGCTGGCTACCTGCCGCCGCCGCTATCTACTCGAGTATTTCGGGGAAGATTACCAGCAGGAAAAATGCGAGGGCTGCGATATCTGCCTGTCGCCGCCGGCAGAATTTGATGCCACCGTCATCAGCCAAAAAATCATGTCGGCCATTATTAGAACCGAGCAACGCTTTGGGATGAATTATATTATCGACGTCTTGCTGGGATCAAAGAATAGAAATATCCTCGAGCGGGGTCATCAGCAATTGTCGGTGTACGGCATCGTGGATGATTTTTCCAAAGAGGAGTTAAGGCGCATTATCGGGCAGTTGGTCTCCAGAAAGCTCATAGTTAAGAACGGCGATGGCTATCCGATCCTGGAACTTAGTCCGGAAGGCAGAGAATTTTTAAGGAAGCGGGAAGAAATCCGCTTATCCAGATTTGCCGCGGTTACCAAACTGTCTCCCGTTCGGGAGGCGGAGGGCGGCTACGATCGGACCCTCTTTGAGCAGCTGCGGCGCCTGCGCAAGCAGATCGCGGATGAGCAAGGGGTGCCGCCCTTTGTGGTCTTCGGTGATCTGGCTCTGCAGCAGATGGCCCTATATTTGCCGCAAAGCGAAGAGAATTTTATCAGGATCAACGGGGTGGGTGAGGAGAAGCTGCGCAAGTACGGCCAAGCATTCATGGAAGTAATTCAAACCCATGCCCGGGAGAATAATCTCGGTGAGAAAAGTATTCCCGGGAAAAGATCCCCCATGTCCCGCCGGGTAAAACGGGAGGGATCGACCTATCAGGAGACCAAGAAATTGGTGCTCCAGAAAATGTCCCTTAAGGAAATGGCGAAAACGAGAGGCCTGACGGCCTCCACCATAGTGTCGCATCTCGAAAAATTGCGCAACGCGGGTGAAGAAATCGATATTGACTATTTGCAACTGCCGCCGGCAAGATTCGAGACCATCAAGGCCGCTTTTCTAAAGTCCGGAGGGATGGCCCTGACGCCGGTCAAGGAAATGCTGGGCGACGACTTTTCCTATGAGGAATTGGGGTTAGCACGGTTGTTTATGAAATAAGGAAAGTTCAAAGTTTAAAGTTCAAGGTTCAAAGTTTTTGCAGGGTGCGTCTTACGCACAATAAGTTAAGATTCCGTAAACGCGGGACTTTGGTTGGCGCGTAAGACGCGCCCTACGACATTCCCAATTCCTAAAGTTACAGCAGAAAGCAGCCAAAACCTTGAACCTGAAACCTTGAACTTTGAACTACTCGGAATGCAGATGAAAATAAACCTGCCCCACAGCTTAAAAGAATACCTGATAACCGCTCTATCTATACTCTGGTACCGCCTGGACCGGCGGCACCGGGAGATCGCCCGGCGCAACCTGGAGTTCGCCTACGGGCCGGAGCTTTCGCCTAGCGAGCGGGAACGCCTGGTCCGCAGCGTCTTCCGTCATTTTGTTCTCTTCGGCTGGGAAGTCATGGAGTTGCTGCTGGCGCCCCTGTCCTGGATTCGCAAAAAAGTGATCGTCTTGGGAGAAGAACATCTGGCCGCGGCCCTGGCCCGGGGGCGGGGGGCCATTGTCATTGCCGCGCACGCGGGCAACTGGGAATATACGGTCTTGGGCTACAGCCTGCTGTACCGGCCCCAGGCGGTGGTGGGCCGGGAGCTGGACCACCCCTGGGGCCGGGCCCTGGCCCGGTACTTGCGGCAGCGGGGCGGCAACGTCATGGTGGACAAACAACGGGGCCTGAAGGCTATCCTGGGCCAACTGAAGCAGAATAAGGCGGTGGGCATCGTCATCGACCAGAACACCACCACGGAAGGGGGGCTGCTGGTGGATTTTTTCGGCAAGCCGGCCCGCACCACCCCGGTGGCCGCAATTCTGGCCAGGCACCGGAATATTCCGGTGTTGCCGGCCTTTTCCCGGCGGCTTGCCAACGGCCGGCACCTGATAGTCATCTTTCCGCCTCTACCCATGGAAAAAACCGGTGATGCAGACGCCGATATCCTGCGGCACCTGCAACTCCAAAGCCGGGCCTTGGAAGGCTGGGTGCGGTCCTGCCCGGAACAGTGGCTCTGGCTGCACCGGCGCTGGAAGAACCAATTTCCGGAAATTTATCAATAACAGGGGCCAGGGGGCAGGGGGCAGTAGTTCAAAGTTCAAGGTTCAAAGTTCAAAGCCAAAAGCAAGACCCGGAGTGGACCTTTCATCCTATTTCGCCTTTATAAGGCATTTAAATGTAGGGGCGAACCTTGTGTTCGCCCTGGAAGGTTGTAATCCTCCGGAACAGGTCGTAAGCCAATACTACCCAAGCAGAATTTTTACGGAAAACGGTAAACCGAAAACGAGAAGACAAATCACTATTGGAAGGATAACGGTTGTGGAAAATAAGGCAATGTTGGCGGCGTTGAAAGAGAAGGTGGATGAGCAGGGAATCAGCCGGTTTTTCGGCACTGATCTGGAGGAAGTGGGGCCGGGCCGGGCCCGGGTGGCCATGACCTGTAAGCCGGAGATGGCCAATATCCTGGGCATGGTCCACGGCACCGCCCTGTTTGCCTTGATCGACGAGGCCTTTCAGGCTGCGGTCAACGGCCACGGCACGGTGGCCGTGGCTTTGAATATGAACCTCACTTTCCATGCGGCCCCGCCTCTGGGGGAGCGTCTCACCGCCACCACCCGGGAACTCCACTGCGGCCGGCGCACCGCCACCTATTTCATCGAAGTCACCGATGCCCGGGGAGGCTTGGTGGCCTCCTGCCAGGCCCTGGCTTACCGCAAGAGCCAGGCTTTGGAGTTCAACCCTTGAGGGACGGGTAAGAAGGATTCTCTCCGGCCCTGCCGGTTAAGGGAGCCGCCGGTTTAATTCCCGCGTTTTCGAAGCAAGGCGCGGTTTCTCAGCCCCCATCATCGGGGTGGGGTTTAGGCGAGGCTTTTGAGGGAGAAGGGCAAGCTTCCTGCAAATCCGCGAGGTTCGCTTGCAGTTTCAACTGCATGCACTTCAGCAAGGCGGTGAAGGAAGACGACCTGATGATCCGGTCGAATTCGGTGCGGAGGTTCCCCACCAGGCTTACGTCTTCGACGACCAAATCATGGATCATCCAGCCCTGGGGTTTCTGCAGCAGCTGGAATCTCACGGGAATCTTGTCATTGGGGCGCACCACCACAATGCGCACTTCCGCGGCGTCACCATTTTGGGTTTCACCCTGGTAAGTCACCGTACATTTGGCGAAGTCATCGAGTTTATCGGCATAAGAGGCTCGCAGGAGTTGGGTGAAGAGGCGGATGAACTCATGCCGTTGCGCCTGGCTAATGGTGTCCCAGGTCTTCTCGAGGCAGCGCTTGGACATTTCCTGGTAATCGAGCCGCCGCAGGGCTGACTGTTCGATGAGACGGAGACGGGTGGCTTTATCTTTCTTGGTTTGCAGGACGTTCTGGACTTCGTTTATCAGGTTCTTGACGTCTTCCATGGGCCCCGCGGCCATGACCGCGGGCGCGCCCAGGCTCAAAGAGATCGCCAGGGCCATGATCAAGCCCGGTCCGCTCCGGCCACTCAGCTTCTTAAGCAGATTCATACCTGAACCCTCTTTATGGTGATTGATCATCAGGCACCCCGTTTCTTTGAAGCTTCCGGCTGCAGCTCTTGTCGGGCAGGGGCTGGATGTGAATATAAGGCTTAAATTCAGGGAAGCAAATACGCACAAGTGCCTATTTTTCAGGAAAACAGATGCCCCAACGATTATTCTCCCCCGGGAAATTCGTTCCGGGGGAGGCGCATAACCTTGCAGGGGAACGGGGAGCTTAAGGACAGGGGCGTCAATGGCCTGGAACGGCCGCGGCGGCATACTCCTGGTAAAGCAGGGTGGATCAGGGCAGATTTACGGCTTGCGCCTGCCTCTGTTGTTTATCAGGTCTCTTTTGAGCTTGCTTTTATGCTCCTCCCGTTGCCTTCAGTTCATTGATTCTATTCCGGAGACGCTGCACCAGGCCGTTGTAAGAAGATTCCTGGATCACCCGCCTGAACTGGGAGCGGAAATTGCTCACCAGGCTGACCCCTTCGATTTCCACGTCATAGACCATCCAGCCCTGGCCGGTGTTCATGAGCCGGTAATTAATGGGGATTCTGTCGTTATGCCCTAAAATGACCGTTTTTACCTCGGCGTAGTCTGAACCTTCCATAATTTGCCGGAGATATTGCACTTTTTGACCCTGGTAGTTCATCACTTTGCCGGAGTAGGAAGCCTCCAGGAGTTCCCCGAACAGGCCCACGAATTCCTGGCGCTGGCCGGCGCTGAGGGTGCGCCAGGGCGCGCCCAGGGACCGCTTGGCCATTTCTTCATAATCAAAACGGCGGTCAACTGTTTGTTTGATCAGGTCCCGGCGCTGCTTCTTCATGCCCGGGGCTTTAAGAGCCGGGTCCTGGAGGATGCTGATGACTTTATCCACCACGCTTTTGACGGCATCCATCGGACTTTCTGCCCGGGCCGCCGAAACCGCCAGGGCTAAGTTGAGGGTCAGGAAAAGGGCAATGACCCGTAGCGCCGCAAGCCTCATAAGTTGCTCCTTCATAAGGGTGATTGTTCCATAAAACAAAGAATTACTCCCAGGAACCCCGATGATTTTAGATATCCAATTTTTCTGAGAGAGTAACGGATGTCAAGATGTCAGAAAAGGGGATTGCCCAGAAGCCTACTTAAAAAATATCGGATTTTTGCGAAAGAGCACCAAAAAAATTTCAAATTATTGAGAAATAACGGGAAGCCCCTTTCCCCGAAAACCGAAAACCGAAAGCCTTTTTTAGACCTTGCCTTGGATATATTTGGCAATCAGGTCTTCCCATTCCACCGCGGATTCGGTGTCCCGGATTCTGCCGCCGTTGGGAATCACCTTGCCGGAACTGCCCGGGGAGAGCTTTACGAATTTGTCGCCGATAATGCCCTTGGTGCGGATGGAGGCGATGGCGTCGTCATAAAGTTTGAGACCCGGTTGCAAACGCAGCACCAGCTTGGCCTGGTCTTCCGGGGTCAATTTAATGGATTCCACCCGGCCCACATCCACGCCGGCGATTTCCACGGAGGCCCCGTCCTTGAGACCGGAGATATTGTCAAAATTTGCGTACACCTGGTAGCCGTGGCCGAAAAATTCCATCTTGCCCAGGTGCACGGCCAGATAGGCCAGGCAGGCCAGGCCCGCCAGCACGAAGATGCCCACCACCAACTCCAGATTGCCCCTTTTCATAGCGTTATCTAATCCTCCAGAAAATCTACTTCTCCCTTGATGAAGCTCTGCACCTTCGGGTCCTGATGCCGTTGGATTTCCTCCGGAGTGCCGTAGGCGATGATGCGGCCGCGGTGCAGCATGGCCACGTAGTCGGCCACCTGGAAGACTTCCGGCAGATCGTGGGCCACCACCAGGGCGGTATAGCCGCTGGCGTCATGGGTTTTGTTGATCAGGTGGAACACGGTGTTGGACATGGGCGGGTCCAGGCCGGTGACCGGTTCGTCGAAGAGGATAATTTCCGGCTCCTGGATCATGGCCCGGGCCAGGGCCACCCTCTTTTTCATGCCCCCGCTCAACTCATCGGGGAATTTATTGGCCACCTCCGGGGAGAGGTTCATCTGCTCCAGACGTTCATGCACCCGGCGGGTGATCTCCGCCTCCGGGAGCCTGGTCTTCTCCCGCAGGGGAAAGGCCACGTTTTCAAAGACGTTCAGGGAATCGAAGAGGGCCCCCCCTTGAAACAGCACCGCGAACCGCCGGCGCATCTCCTGGAGTTTGCGGCCCTTAAGTTGGGTGACATCCACGCCGTCGATCAGCACCTGCCCCCGGTCCGGTTTCAGCAGGCCGATAATATGCTTCAGGAGCACGCTCTTGCCCACGCCGCTCTTGCCGATGACCACCGTAATTTTGCCGGTGGGCATCTCCAGGTTGATGCCGTCCAGCACCGCCTGGCCGTTGAAGGATTTGTGCAGGTCAATGATCTTGATCATGGCTTACATGAAAAAGGAGGTGAGGATGTAGTCCCAGGCCAGCACCAGGACTGCGGAGAGCACCACTGTCTGGTTGGTGGCGCGGCTGACGCCTTCCGCACCGTGTTCGGTATAGTAGCCCTTGAAACTGGCCACCATGATGATGGTCAGGCCGAAGACCAGGGATTTGACGATGCCGCCGTTGATATCCAGGGGCACCACGCTCTGGACCATGCCGGAAAAGTAAGCCCCGGAACTCACCCCCAGGAGCACCACCCCCACCAGGTAGCCCCCCAGGATGCCCACCACGTCGAAGATGGCGGTGAGGAGGGGCACCGCGATCAGGCCGGCCAGCAGCTTGGGCATGACCACGTACTGCATGGGGTTGACGGCCATGGTGTCCAGGGCGTCCAACTGCTCGGTGATGCGCATGATACCGATCTCGGCGGTGACCGCGGAGCCGGCCCGGGCGGAAACCATGAGCGCGGTCAACACCGGGCCCATCTCCCGGATGAGGCTCAGGGCCACGGCCGAGCCCAATGCGCCTTCGGAGCCGTATTTCCTCAGGGTATAATACCCCTGCAGGGCCAGGACCATACCCGTGAACGCCGCGGTGAGGAGCACGATCAGGGTGGATTTGACCCCGATGAGGTTGATTTCCTGGAGCAGGCGGCGGGGCCGGAAGGGGGGGACAAAGGCCAGCGCCAACCCTTGCAGGAGAAAAAGGAGCATGGCCCCGGCTTCCTGCACCCAGTTCAGCACCCAGCGGCCCAGGGGGCGAATAAAGATAGCCATAGATCAGATCGATTGATTAGCTAGCTGTAAAGTCCATTTTTTTCTAAATTAAAGAGGGTGAAAAAGCAAGCAGAAAGAGGGAGAGTCCGGCTGATAGAGGCCAATCCTGAACGTTTGAAGTCGAAAAACGCCGTTCCGGGACAAAATCGTTGACGGCTCCGGTAACACTGATTAAGATTAGCCCACCAACCGCCGCCGCGGGGATGCCGGCACTAGCAAAGAAGGAGGGTGAATGGCGGTAAGGGTAGCCATTAACGGCTTCGGCCGCATTGGCCGTTGTTTGGCCAGGTTGATCGTAGCCGAGCCCAGGGACCTGGAACTGGTGGCGGTCAACAGCCGCGCGGATACGGAGAGGGACGTCCATCTGCTGCGCCATGACTCGGTGCACGGCCCGTTCCCCGGCCAGGTGGAAGCCGGCGACGAAGCCCTGATTCTCAATGGCCGGAAAGTGCGGATTACCCGCGTCTTGCAGCCCCAGAACCTGCCCTGGCGGGACCTGGGGGTGCAGATCGTCTTGGAGTCCACCGGCGCGTTCCGGGACCGGGCTGCCAATGAAGGCCATCTGGCTGCAGGGGCCCGGAAAGTGATCCTGGCTGCGCCCGGGAAAAAGATCGACGCCACTTTTGTCTATGGGGTAAACCACTTGGCCTATGATCCCCAACGGCACCACGTAGTCTCCAACGCCTCTTGCACCACCAACTGCCTGGCCCCGGTAGTAAAGGTCCTCCATGATAATTTCGGGATTCTCCAGGGGTTGATGACCACCGTGCACTCTTACACCATGGATCAACGCTTGCTGGACGGCTCCCACGAGGATCTCCGCCGGGCCCGGGCTGCGGCCCTGTCCATGGTGCCCACCTCCACGGGCGCGGCTCGGGCGGTGACCGAGGTTTTGCCGGAACTAAAGGGCCGGCTGGACGGTCTCTCAGTGCGGGTGCCCACTCCCAACGTCTCCCTGGTGGATTTTGTGGCCACGGTGGAGAAAAGAACCTCTGCGGCCGAGGTCAATCAGGCGTTTGCCAGGGCCCAGGCCGGGGCTTTGCAGGGAGTCTTGTCTCTGTGCACCGAGCCCCTGGTATCCATCGACTTCAACGGCACCGCGTTCTCGGCGGTGGTGGACGCGGCCTTGACTAACGTCATGGGTGGAAACCTGGTCAAGGTGATGGCCTGGTACGATAATGAAATGGGATTTTCCCGGCGTATGTTGGATCTGGCGGCATACATCGGCCAACGGCTGGGTTAATTGTAAAAGAGGAGAGCGCCGTGAAATACATTGATGAAGTGGATCTCAAAGGCAAAACCGTATTCATCCGGGTGGATTTTAATGTGCCCCTGGACCGGAACCGCAATATCACGGACGACACCCGCATCCGGGCGGTGTTGCCCACCATCAATTATTGCCTGGAGGCCAACGCCAAGGTCATCCTGGCCTCGCACCTGGGCCGGCCCCGCGGGCAGCGCAATGAGCAGGACTCCCTGACGCCGGTGGCCCGGCGCTTGGCCTACCGGCTGCACAAGAAGGTAAAATTCGCCCCGGATTGCATCGGCGCCGAGGTGGATAAGCTTAAAAAGAAGATGAAGGGCGGGGATGTGCTGCTCCTGGAAAATCTGCGGTTCCATCCAGAGGAAGAGAAGAACGATCCGGAATTTGCCAAGGAGTTAATGAAAGGCATTGATATTTACGTGGATGACGCCTTTGCCGTAGCCCACCGGGCCCATGCCTCGGTGGAAGCTGTGACCCACTTTGCCCCTGCCTGCGTAGCGGGCTTCCTGATGCGGGATGAAGTGCTCTATTTCCATAAGAGCATGGAGGAGCCGGCCCGGCCTCTGGTGGCCATTATCGGCGGCGCCAAGATCTCCGGCAAACTCACGGCCTTGATCAACCTCTTGAAGCACGTGGATAAGATGATCGTCGGCGGGGCCATGGCCAACACCTTTTTTAAGGCCATGGGCTATGAAGTGGGCAAATCTCTGGTGGACGACAGCCTGGTGGATGCGGCTAAAGACCTGATGTCCACGGCCCTGGCCAAGAATATTAAATTTTATCTCCCCGTGGACTGCGTGGTGGCAGACCGCCTGGAAAGACAGGCGGAAACGAAGATCGTGCCGGTGCAGGAGGTCCCCCTGGATTGGGTCATCGTGGATATCGGCCCGGCCACGGTCACTCTGTTCGGGGAAGTCCTCCAGAACGCCAAAACTATCATCTGGAATGGCCCCATGGGTGCGTTTGAGTACGACGCGTTCGGCCGGGGCACCATGGCCATGGTCCATAAGGTGGCGGAATCCTATGCCCTGACCATCGTCGGCGGCGGCGACACTGACGTGGCGGTGCACAAGGCCGGAGAGTTTCAGAAATTTTCCTATGTCTCCACCGGCGGCGGCGCCTTCCTGGAACTGATGGAAGGCAAGAAGCTGCCGGGCATCAGCGCCCTGGAAGCCTGGGCCAAGAGGAATCACCATGACTGATAAACGTCAGATCCTCATTGCCGGCAACTGGAAGATGCACAAGACCCAGGAGGAGGCCCGCATTCTGGTCCGGGAAATCCTCCGGGGTTTGACCTATGGGATCAAGGCCGAGGTGATGGTGGCGCCGCCTTATACCTCGCTGGCGGCAGTGGCCGCGGAATTGGCCGGTTCTGCCATCCGCCTGGCCGCCCAGGATGCCTTTTGGAAGCCCCAAGGGGCTTACACCGGAGCCATTTCCCCGGTGATGCTCGCGGACGCAGGTTGCCATTACGTGATTGTGGGCCATTCGGAAAGACGCCAGCATTTCGGCGACACCAACCAGGACGTCAACCGCAAGCTCCTGGCGGTCCTGGAGGCCGGATTGATCCCCATTCTGTGCATCGGTGAAACTATTGAAGAACGTCAGGCGGAAAAGACCCTGCACGTAGTGGCCGCGCAGCTCCGGGAAGGCCTGGCCGGACTCTCCGGGGAGGCCCGGGACCGGCTGGTCATCGCCTACGAACCCGTCTGGGCCATCGGCACCGGCCTTACCGCCACTCCCGGGCAGGCCCAGGAGGTGCACGCCTTCATCCGCAGCCTGCTCCGGGAAGTCCTGGGTCCGGCCGCGGAAACCACCCGCATCCTGTACGGCGGCAGCGTCACCCCAGACAATGCCGCGACGTTGCTTTCCGAACCGGACATCGACGGCGCCCTGGTGGGAGGCGCGTCTTTGAAAGCAGATTCCTTTTTGAAGATAATTGCTGCGGGGGGGTGAGATAGGGGCCAGGGACCAAGGGGCAGGGGGCAGATCCCGACGAGCTCAAGGTTCAAGGTTCAAAGTTCAAGGTTTTCTGGGGTGCGCCCTGCGCACCAATAGGCGACTGCCTCCGAAAAGATTGGCCTCACGGAAAGACGCAAACGCGCAAAGGGATAAGTAAAAATAGAGAGATCAAATTGGTGGCACAGGCGTCTCGCCTGTGCGACGCTGAGGCGGGCGAGGCAGCCGCTCTGTAAAATTTTCATAACTTACTGATGGCCTATGGCCCAAGGGCAAGCGGTAGCACAGGCTCTCCAGCCTGTGCGGATTAACGGACGGATGCGGACGTCCGTTATTACAATATGTCACTAAATTTGGGGCCAGCAACAGGTTCAAGAAGAACGGTAAGTTTTTTCCCTGACCACTGACCTGACTACCGGCCACTGGCCACTATCTTCAAGAAAACACCTTGCATCAAGGAGACAGGTTTTTTATAATAGTAAATTGATATGAGCACAATTGTCGTCGTCATTCATATTTTGGTCTGCTTAGCCCTGATTTTTATAGTACTGCTGCAGCACGGCAAAGGCGCGGGCATTGGCGCGGCTTTCGGCGGGTCCAGCCAGACGGTGTTCGGCAGCACGGGCGCGGCTCCTTTTTTGGCGAAGTTGACGGCCGCGGCCGCCATTTTATTTATGATCACCTCATTGGGACTCACCTTCCTGGGGCGGCAGAAGGAGGCGTCGGTGATGCACGGGGTCAAACCGCCCGTGCAGCAAACCGCGCCTGCCAGCCCGGCGCCCGCCAAGCCTGCTCCTGCTCCCCAGAGCCAGAAATGACCTTTCTCTGCCGAAGTGGTGGAACCTGGTAGACACGCCATCTTGAGGGGGTGGTGGGGAATACCCGTGCGGGTTCAAATCCCGCCTTCGGCACCATGTTGTTAAATTAGGCGTAATTCCAAGGAGTTACGCCTTTTGTTTCGGTCTTTTGCACACATTTTGCATACACAGAGAAGGCATAAAAGCCAGAAGAATTGACAGCCATGCGCATGTGCCGCGTGTGCGGAAACGGCACACACTATTTTCCCTCCTGACTGACTACGGTCAGAGTTCTTCCCGAACAGGCATTTGGTCCGCGTAAGGTTTTAACCAGATTCTTTTTCCCTTCCCCTGGAATCCACTGGCCGTAAATATCCACCGTGATGGACCCCTCCTTATTTGGACCAAATTGAGTGAAAAAATACGCTTTTTTTCATTTTGGGGGTCATGGTATATTCTGCCTGCCCACCTGGAGGATAGGGCTCTGCTGGAGAGCAACCTGAGCGCCTGGTGGGGAAGCAGACGGATGGGCACCTTAAGTATTTTACCCTTGCCTTTAGGGCGTAGACCTGTTGGATGAACCAGAAGCAGCCTTTTGAGAAAAGGGAGTTATAGCGATTGCCAAAAGTTTTTTCCGATAGAAGGCGTTAAAAAGATTACAAAAAACTAGACTTTTGGTGAAACATATGCTTTGCTTAATTTGTGCCCAGACGACTTGCGCCCAACCTGGAGA